>CANQRJ010000105.1 GCA_947626215.1 uncultured Bacilli bacterium | reverse complement strand
AAATTTTATTTAACTAAAAAGAGAGCCATTTACTTAATATGCCCTCGTTTTAGTATGTCTTAGTCTGAATAGTTACTTTTATTCTTTATAGTTTTTCATTTCTAGTTTCTTTCTTGTCGAAAACATGGTAAAATTTTTTTAATCAAAGAATATTTGATAATAAATTAAGAAAGAGGATGAAAAATTATGTGTACTGCAATTACATATCAAACGAAAAATCATTATTTTGGAAGGAACTTGGATTTAGAATATTCTTATCATGAAACTGTTACGATTACTCCAAGAAATTTTGAATTTAAGTTTCGTCAAGCAAAAGAATTAAAAAATCATTATGCGATGATCGGAATGGCTTATATAGAAGATGGATATCCTTTATATTATGATGCGATAAACGAAAAAGGACTTGGAATGGCAGGTCTAAATTTTCCTGGAAATGCCCATTATAAAGAATTAGATCAAGAACGTGTAAACATCGCACCTTTTGAATTTATTCCTTATATTTTAGGCCAATGTGCCAATTTAGAGGAAGCTAAAAAATTATTAGAAAATATCAATTTAGCCAATATTTCTTTTAGTGATTCTCTACCTGTCTCACCTCTTCATTGGATTATTTCTGATAAAGAGTCATCTATTACTGTAGAGTCTGTAAAAGATGGACTTAAAATCTATGAAAATAAAGTGGGTGTTCTAACGAATAACCCAACATTTGATTATCATATGTTTAATCTAAATAATTATATGTCTTTATCTATTGAACCTCCTCAAAATCATTTTGCAAAATCTTTAAAGTTAGATACTTATAGTAGAGGAATGGGTGGATTAGGATTACCAGGAGACTTATCTTCTTTATCAAGATTTGTAAAAGCAACATTTACCAAAATGAATTCTATCTCGGGTACTAGTGAAATGGAAAGTATTAGTCAATTTTTCCATATATTAGATTCAGTTTATCAACAAAGAGGATGTGTACACATGGAAGATGAGAAATATGAAATTACAATTTATAGTTCATGTTGTAATTTAGAGGAAGGAATTTATTACTATAAAACATATGAAAATAATCAAATTTCTGCCGTTTCTCTTTTTCATGAAAATTTAAATGGTGAAGATTTAATTGATTATGAATTAAAAACAGAACAACAAATTTATGAACAGAATTAGTAAAAGATAATCATATTATTATACAATAAATCATGCTTGAAAAAAATCTTAAAAAATATTTTAGACAAAGTATTTACAAAAAATCTTTCTTTTGTTATAATTTGTACAGAATAAAAGGAGTGTGACTTGTGTATGACACTAAGTACAGAAAGTTTACTAGATAAATTATATAATCTTCGTGGCTCTGACAGTGACATCTTAAAAGAAATGGACCGTCAAAAAGAAAAAGCCGAAGAAACAAAGGCAAGAACAACAGAAGAAAAAGGAAAGCTCCAAACTGATATTGCCGATTTAAAGAAGTTAAGAGAAGAATTACAAGATCAAGGAGAAAAATTTAAAGAAACATTACAAGGAATTCATAAAGAAGATTATGAAACTGTTTTGTCTCGTTTAAGAATTGATTTTGATCCAAATTCTTTATTAGAAAAATTAGAAAAGAATTTGCCACGCACGATTGAAACTGTAGAAAGAGATACGAAAAAAGCAGAAGATGAGTTAGTGAAAGTTGAAGATGAAATGAACTCTGCTATCACGACAATTGAAGAGCTTGGTATCAGAAAAGACGCGGCCATTGCAAATCAAGAAAAATTAAATGAATATTTTGATTTAGCTTTATCAGGACATATTAATATTACAAGAGATTCGATTACTTCATTATTAGAAGAGTTTGGTTTCAATGAAGAAGAGCAAAGAGAAACTGCTAAAATATTGATGTTTCCAGAAGATGCTTTATTCAAATATAATGAAAAAATTGAGGCTAAAGAAAAATCTGGTAAATCTATTTCTGAAGTCATTCAAGAAGCTAAAACAATGGTAGATACTGAACCAGAAGAGGTAGAACCTTCAGTAAATACTGATGAAGAAGAACCAAAAATAGATGAAACACCGATCACAATAGAAGATGAAAGTGTTCAAAATGAAGCTTTAGAAGTATTAAAAGAAGAAGGAATTGATTATTTAGATTTTTCTAGTGATGAAATAAATGATTTAATGGATCATTTTGATCGTGAGATTGTTGTTAGAAATATTCGTTATATGAAATCAAAAGGATTACAAAATGATATTTTTGTAAATCACATTGCTATTATGTATGATAAAGAATTAGAAGATAAAATTGAATTATTATTAAGTGTAGGAAAAAATGTTTCAGATATCTATTTGAATCCTAGTGTATTAGAAAAGTATAATTTAAGTGAGTTACAAGAAGCAATTGGAAGATTACGCATCTCAGGAATGGACCCTAAAGAACTTCCACTTATGGTATATTAGGAGGTAGTTATGATGAATGAAAAAAAATTAATTGAAGTCGTAAAAACAAATAATCCTTCAGAACCTGATACATATCAAAGAAAAGTTACTGTTTATATAAACGGTCAATATTCAGATTTTGATATTGTTGAGTTTTGCAGTGAAAAAGGAATTGCTTTAACGGATATGAGACTTGTTTCTAGATTATTTCAATTTGGACTAGATACATTAAATTATGTTTGGAAAGATGGTATTACAGATCCTGTTACTTTATATCAAGAAGCATTAAAATATACCAAAACTTCTTTAGGAGGTAACTTATGAAATATTTAGAAAAATATGGTTTTACAGAAGAAGATAGAAAAAAATTTTGTGATTCTGTTGCAGATGTCATGTTAGAATCTTTAGAAAAAAATAAAAAATTAGTAAAAGCTAATATAGAATATCTTCAAGAATTAGGAGTAAGAAATATAAAAGAAATATTCTTTGAATATTATGAATTATTTTTATTAGACCATAGTAATTTTGAAGGAATCTTTAATCAATATGATCGTGAAGATTTAGTAGAAAAACTTGCTAAAAACATTGCAATTATTGAGTATTTATAAACAAGAGTGTAAACTTTTGTTTTTTTACATCCTAGGAAAGTTCAAAAAAAAAATACAAGCAAAAATTAGCAAACAACAGTTTGCTATAAAAATAATAGACACAACAAAAAGTGTCTATTTTAAAATAGATTAAAAATCTTACTTTAAATTATTTTCATGATATTCATAAACTTGTCCCTTAACTCCAATATAATAAATAGGTACCATTTTACCATTACAATTCATACAATCAAATCTTGGAGGTACAGAAGTATCTCCTGATTGATCCATAGAATCTAACATTTCTACAATTTTTGTAGGAATAGATTCTTTTGTCTTACATTTTGGACAAATAAATTCTATTTCCTTTTTGTTTTTACGTTTCATTGTTTACTCCAATCTAGGGACATCATATAAAAACTTCATAGTAGCACCACAAGAACATAATAAGGGATCTTTTTGAAAAGTACGAACCATTAAATTTCTCCAAGAATTTAAGGAACGATAGAAAGCTAACTTTGTAGCATGGACAAGCTTACGTGCCAAATGATAAAGAGGATGAGATTTAGAAGAATAGAAGCCATAATAACGAATGGTTTTAAAATTTTCTTGAGGAATATGACGAATAAGCCTAGCTATAAATTCAAAAATATGAATTTTCTCTACTACAAATTTATTATCTTCATGACGTTGATACCAAAAAGTAATATAGTCGTCCTCCACATCTATTATACGATATTCGGCAAAGCAAGGTCTAGAGCAATAACGTAAAACATATTCAATTCCCTTTTTAAAATCAGGAAATTCATTTTTTTTAGCTCGAACATAAAAGCCATTAAAGTATTCTTTATAGCATTTATTTTTTAAAGAACGAAATACAGGAGCAGAAAGAGCATTTTCTAAAAGATTTAAAAGAATGGTTTGAAAACGTTTACGAAGCATGTCATAAGGAAAAAAGTCCACTTTCTTTTCTAAAGAATTGCCAAAAGCACGATCCGCAATAAGGCAATGCATATGAACATTCCATTTGTCATCACGACCAAAAGTATGTAAAACAAGAATGAAACCGGGTTTATAATTTTGAGATTTATAAGAATCACGAAACCAAGAAAGAAGAGTAGAAGAAACGGCATCAAACACAAGGGAAAGCAAAGAACGATCTTTAAGAAAAAGATTCCATAGGATATTAGGCATAGAAAAAACAAGATGCCGATGAGGAACATCAATTACTTTTCCTAAAATTTGAGTCACGCGTTGTTTTTGATATTTCATGCCACAAGAATTACAGAATCTACCTTTACAAGTATGATAAGAAGTTAAAGTTTTATGACAGTTAGGACATTCATAAACAGAATAACCTAAAGCTTTGGTTTTACAAATTTGCATCTTATGAACTTCTTTTAAAACAACGGGACGAATTACCAAATTCTTTTTTTCAGCAAACTCTAAGAAATCATCCCAATAATCATTAAAGATATCTTTCAAATACCAATGAAACTTTTTAGGAAAAGTTTCTAATAAATCCTTTTGAGAATCAAAAATAGCAACAACATTATTTTTCATAAGAACATTATAACAAAAAAAGCCTCGAAGAGGCTAATGATTTTTAAATTAGATAATCTAATTTAAAAATCTTTTTTTATGG
>CANQRJ010000104.1 GCA_947626215.1 uncultured Bacilli bacterium | reverse complement strand
CATATTTAAAAACAAAAGAAAAGCTTAATTTCAACAAAAATTAAACTTTTTTTATTTCAGCAACTGTCAAACTCGGGTTATATCACAAAAAAACACTTTCTAGTTATTATTTTAAAAATTTTTTAACTGATTCGGTAATGTCCGATAATAGAACCTTTCATACTCTCTAATACATCTTCTTCATAAGAAAATTGCAAAGGATGACTATGATGAATTAATAAATTAATTCCTTTTCGATTTCTTTTGTCAGAAACAATACCAATATGTTTTTGAAATACAACAATATCTCCACCCTGCCAATTAGAAATATCATAAATATCAGTAGTTAAAGAAATAGCATTTCTTTTTAAATAAACATCCACATTTAAAACTCTTCTAAAATCAATATTTTTATCGACAACATCAATATCATATTCTTCTTTATTTTGTAAAACATCTTCATTTAACAAAGTCATTAAATCATACCCTGCTCCGAGTAACCCAAAAGCTACTACATCCGTACAAACTCCATATTGATCGTTAGGATATCCTGTATCATAATATTTACTTTTATATTTAGGCTTTCTAGCAATATAAGATCTAACACTTTCTAATACGTCTCTTTCGTCTTCAACGCCATCCATATCTTTATCTACTTTGCTTTGATAAGTTTCAATATGAAAATACTCATTATCATAAGTTTTCCTAAATAAGAATGAAATTCCAATTGCCAAAAAGAAAAAAATGATAATAACTCCAAAACAAATCCCTATTTTTATACTTTTTTTCATCATAAATATTCTTAATTCATATGTTTCTTTTGTAAAACTCTTTTTACATATTCAAGTGCAATAATAATGACACCTCCAAGTAAAAAGAATAAAATAGAAAAAGTATGAAAATTCATAGGTTCTTGATAAACTTCTAAAGTCGTAGGTCCCATAATAATCGCGTATATAGAGCCAATCATTAAGCCCAAAATACAATAAATAGTTTGACTTCTAAATTTCTGTAAAGCAATCTTTATTCCCCGAATCACTAAGAAAATACCTGTTAAAACACCAAGTCCAAAAATAATCAAAATAGGTAAATAACTGAAATTCATATGAATGAGTTCTTTAATCGCAGAAGTAATTGGAAGATATAATCCAAAAATAAGTAACAACGTAGAACCAGAAATACCTGGTAAAACCATGGCAGAAATAGCAACCATCGCGGCAAAAAAGACATATACACATAATCCTAAATTTAACTGAGTAATATCTACAACACGTTCTAACCCATTCATCGGATTAAAATAAGTAATAAGTAATACCACCAAAATTCCTAAGAACAAAAAGATTAAATTTTGATATTTTCCCTTTAAACATTTTTTTTCTTCCTTCACCATCATAGGAATTGCAAATAAAATAAAACCAATAAATACAGAACTTACTTCGTAAATATGAGATTCAAACAAACTCGTTAATATCAATATCGCGCCTGCCATACCGATAACCCAACCAATTCCTAATTTTATTAAATAAAATAAAGCCGATTTTTTTTCTTTTAAATTTCCATACATCAAACGATCTAATGCATTGATAAATTGATCATAAAATCCTAATATAAACGCGACTGTTCCACCTGATACTCCTGGAACACTGTCGGCTAAAGCCATACAAAAACCTCGAAATCCATTCACTAAAAAACTCATATTATTTCCTCCTAACTATAAGTATATCATAAAACTATGGAATCTTTTGAAAAATTTGAGAAAAAGCCGTTGGTAAAGAATATTTTTGAGCAATAGTTTCCTTAGAGTAAAATTTATAATTTTTAGGTTTCTCATTTAAGTTTACCAAATAAGCTTTCATATGCCATTCTAAGTGAGAAAAGATATGTTTAAAGTTTCCTATAAATCGAATGGAAGAATAAGAGTCATTTTTTTGAGTTAAAAATTGACCTAATTGTTCTTTTGTAAATGTTTCATCGACATTAGGAAGTTCATACATTCCAACTAAAACTCCTTCTTTTCTTTTTCGGATGGCATAAGTATCTTGATATTTTAAAATATAAACTGTTTTTGAAACAATTTTACGACTTTTTTTCTTCTTTTTCTTTGGATATTCTAACATCGTGTCATGTTTTTTACTTTTGCAACAAGAACGAAGAGGACAATTTTCACATAAAGGAACTCCATTTGGAATACATACTAAAGCTCCTAGTTCAATAAATCCTTCTGTAAAAGACCTTGCATTCTCTTTTGTCATAAACTTTTTTAATAAGTTTTCATAAGACTCACGAACACTTTTCTTTAATAGATCTCGATCATCTTCATACACCCTTGATAAAACACGTAAAACATTTCCATCAATTGCCGGGAAACACTTTTGATAAGAAATTGACAGAATAGCACCTGCCGTATAAGGTCCAATACCAGGTAAAGTTTTGAGTAAAGATTCGTCACTCGGTAAAGAGGATAACCCTAAATCCATCACTTTTTGAGCACACTTTTTTAAATTTCTTGCTCGACTATAATAGCCTAGCCCTTCCCATAATTTTAAAAGTTGGTCTTCTTTTACATGCGCTAAATCATGAATCGTAGGTAAAAATTTCAAAAACCTCGTATAATAATCAACAACCGTCTCTACCCTAGTTTGTTGTAACATCACCTCAGAAATCCATATTTTATAAGGATCGCTAGTCTTTCTCCAAGGTAAATCTCGTTTGTTTTTTTGATACCAATCTAATAATTTTTTTATGTCTACTTCTTTCATAATATCACAGAACTAGTGTACCATAAAATTATTGATATTTGCTCATAATTTGATTTAAGTAATACATTTTTTTGTCTAATTCTTGAATATCTTTTGAATATTCTTCCATTTCTCTTTTTACTTCTTCTGGAATGCTTTCATGGAATTTATAACGTATTTTATGATCTAAAGATGCCCAGAAATCCATTGCCACAGTTCGAACTTGGATTTCTGCTTGAACATATTCCACCATATTTTCTAAATAAACAGGCACCAAAACAATTAAATGATAACTGGTATACCCAGTTTCTTTAGGATTTGCAATATAATCTTTTCTTTCTTTGACAATAATATTAGGAGAATGGCTTATTAAAGACACAATATCATAAACATCAGATAAAAAGGAAACGACCACACGTACACCAATAATGTCATTCATATGTTTTTCCATATTTTCTTTTGTAAACTCATAGCCTTTTTCTTCTAATTTCTTTTTCATACTAGTCATACTTTTCAAGCGACTTTTCACATGTTCTACTGGAGTATAACCATGTTTTTCTTCAAACGAATGAATTAATATTTCAAGCTCTGTTTCAAGCATTTTTTTAGCATATTCATATTTAGTATAAAAATCACCCATACAAAATCTCCTTATACAAAAAAGTGATACGTAACCGGCATCACTTCTTACAAACATTTTATTACATTTTATTTAAAAATGCAAATTAACCTTCTAATTTTTTAAGCACAGCTTTTGTAGCATCAATTGCTTTTTCTCTTACTGCATCTGCCGCCTCTTGTAAAACAGGTTCACCTTTATCTTTTACGTAATTCACTAAATCTTTGGCACTTTTTTGAATCTCTTTGGCTTTTTCTTTCGCAATTTTAAGAACTTTTTCTTTATCTAAATCCTTTAAAGCTTCTTCTATTTCTTCTGTTTTTTCTACGACATATTCTTTTACATCATCTAAATCCATTTCTTTTGCATGAGAAATAAGCTCATCTATCTTAGCTTTTAATTCCTCTCTTGTTTCTTTTCCACTTTTAGGCGCGAATAAAAATCCTAATCCAACTCCAATAGCCGTACCTCCTAATAAAGCTGTAACTGTTTTCTTTTTCATATTCATCCATTCCCTTCATTAATTATATTATACTCTTATTTCATTTTAATTTACATCATTTTCAAATGTATTGACAGTTTTCTTTACATTTTGATGAGTACTTTGATAGAAAAAAATACCAAATGAAAGTAAACTTAAACTAACTAAAAAACCACCTAAAACATCACTAGCATAATGAACCCCTAAATAAATTCGACTGAGACCAATTAGAAGAACAAAAATACTAAGTCCAAAGGACCCCAAAACTTTCCAACCCTTCTGAATCGAAGATTGCCATAAAAAATAAATGCACAGTCCATAACACATAGTAGATGCCATCATGTGCCCACTTGGAAAAGAAAATCCACTTTCCGTGATGAGTCTTGATACATTAGGTCTTGGTCTTCCAAAAAAGAATTTTAAAAAGAAATTGCTAGATAATTCTAACACCATCATTGAAACAAAAAATTTCCAATGACTTTTATTTTTAAAAAAGAAATATGACAAAAGAACAAATGAAACTAAAAAGAAAGTCCCTCCAAAAAAAGTACAAGTAAGAAAGAAAGAAGAAAAAGGAAAATTTCTTAAAAATTGAAAAATAGGCATATCAAAGAAAAGCGAATTTCCATTAATAATAAAAATAGACAAAAAGAAAAATAAAAAAAAGCATAATATAGACAAATATAAATAATAAATATTTTTCATAGAAACGAGTTTTTTCGCCTTCTTTCTTGTACATTATTTTTATATCTAAATCCATTATACTTCAAAATTTAATTTTTAGTACCTTATTTTTTTTGAGTTTCCGTGTTTTGGAAGCAGATATAAAAGTTGAGTGCTAAACGTCATTTTTCAAATAATGAAAAGTGGCGT
>CANQRJ010000103.1 GCA_947626215.1 uncultured Bacilli bacterium | reverse complement strand
TTCTAAAGCTCATTGCTATCATTTTATTTCTCCTTATCGTTATGATAGTAGTAATAAAAAAATGACACTTAATTCTTCATTGAATTAAATGTCTAAACAATATTAATTGGGTAGGCATTCAACTTGCAAAAACTGAATGTTCCCTTTTTTATTTTATGCAAGGTACCCTTGACATATTCATAATAACATAAAAACGACTTTTTGACAAGTCGTTTATATTGTTACTCGAAAAGTTCGAGTATCAGTCAATCTGGTGGAGGACGTGGGACTCGAACCCGCGACCCTCTGCGTGCAGGGCAGATGCTCTAGCCAACTGAGCTAGTCCCCCATAAGAACATATTTATATTACCATATAAAAAATACTCTTGCAAGTATTTTTTTTAATTATTGATCGTTTTTTGTTAGAATTTTTAAAAAAATGAAATATATAAGAGAAATAGGTAAGTTTTTGCTTACCTATATTTTATTTGAATAGCATCGATTGCTTTCCCATATATTCCCGCATAACCATCTTTTGTATCATCTACTTTGGATACCCAAGAAAGCCAACTTCCATTTTTTATATGTACACGGTATTTTAATCCTTCTATTTGAACTCCGTCTATTTCATTACCAAGATTTCCTGCATAATCACCTCTATTTTCTACCCATGGTAACCAATAGCCTTTATTTTTATCATGAACACGAATCGGATATCGATCTAAATAAATTCCTCCCATACTATTTCCTATATTCCCGGCATATTCATTAGTTCCTACCACTACATTAGGTAACCATTTTTTCTTTTTATTATCATAACTTTGATAATAAATTTTATCAGAAGTATTCGGTAAATCGGCATCTAAATATGGAGTTGGATTAATTCTTTTGTCTTGTGGATCTCTTACTTCAAAATGTAAATGGACTCCGTAAGCATTTCCACTTTCTCCCATATACCCTATTTTCTCTCCTGTAGAAACTAAATCTCCTTTTTTGACATAAACATCTTTTAAATGAGCATATAAAGTATAATAACCGTTTTCATGTCTTATTTTTACAAAGTTTCCATAACTTCTGTTCCCCGTTGAACCTTTATCATTAGGAATTCCAGTTTGAATCATCACTACTTCTCCTGTGGTATGACAAATCACGGCATCTGCCGAATTCCGAAGTTTTACCAAATCTACACCAAGATGATTTTCTTTGAATCCTACTGTAATTTGATTGATCGCATTATATAATACTCGACTCATAAATTTCCACCTTTCTAGTGTAATTTATGTTCTTTTTCATAAAATGGCCGTTTCTTTGTCACAAAAATAAAAATTTCGCATAAAAAAAGAACTTAATTTTCTTTATTTCCTTCTTTTACAATGATAAGTCCTTTTTCTAACTCCTCTAATGCTCTTCCAATGGTACGTTTATTTTGGTATTCTTGAGGTGACATTTGAAAATGATTTTTTTCAAGCATTTCTTTACTTCTTTTTGATGCAACATGAACCAATTTGTACTTGGAATCCACTATGGTAAGCAATTTGTCAATAGAAGGGTATAACATAAAATCACGTCCTTACTCTAATATCATACTAGAAAAAACTTCATACATACAGTAAAAACCAAGAAATTGACAATTATTTTACAGACTCAGTTTCAACTAATTTTCTTAAAGCATCCAAAATTTCCACCATGGCCCAGGTGTCTTGTTGACAATAAATTCTTAATGCCTCTTTCTTTAACGCAAGTTCTTCTTTACTCATATTATTATAATTTGCATATTCTACTATGGCCTCTGTTCCATTTTTTACAACTAAATTTGCATACGATAAATCACTAAATACAGGCAATGTTTTTTTAATAGAGAAAGAACCACTTAATTTTTCATTATAATAATTCATGGTCTCACAGTCTTCGGCATCAAATCCTAAGCTTTTATATAGTTCTTTATTATTATTAATAATCCATAATAAATCAAAACCGCGATCTCGTAATTTTAATAAAGGTTCACGATACTCTGGAAACATGATAGCAAGCTCTTTAATTCTTGATTTTTCAAATCCTACATTTTGAGCAAATAAAGTTCCTTTATCTGGATCCATATATTTAAGCATCGTTTTAATGAGTTCTTCTCGTTCATCATTCATGGTCTCGGCAAGAAAAATGATATTATCTTTCTGTTTATCACAGACTCCTGGAGCAGATTCAATATGTAAACTAAACTCAAAAGGACTTTGAATATAAGGCCATTCTCCTTTAAATCTAGGAACCGGACAAGGCATCGTTTCAAAATCAAAATGATAAATTGGATACTTTATAGATTCAATGCCTGCTTTTATTTTTTCACGATTTATGTATACCGTATGATTTTCTAAACATTCTCTTTGAATTTGATGATTCTTTTTTTGAATCCAACTTTCTGGAACATCAAGCATTTTGATATAGCCCTCGTTAATTAACTCTAATCCTTTAATTCTTGTCCCGTCCTCTTTTACGAATCCATGACCATTTCTAATATAATTTAAACTACTATTTTTGGGTGGAATACATTTTCCACATATCGGTTTAAAAAACTTACATTCATTATAAGTTTTCATTCCACAAGATTCTCCTAAAGGAACCTTTGATACATCCATATTTAAAATATATCGTTCTAAAGATTCTCTTTCTGCTAAAACATATTTTTGATATTCTTTTGTAATTCCATCTACTTGAAAGAAAATAATTAAATCATTCCCATTGGAATCGGTATTATATACAGGCTTTTGGTCTTCATACGTCCCATCAAAGATATATTTTGAATTTAATACGGCTAAGTAATAATGAATTTCTTTTTTCATTCCTTTTGGATTTTCTTTATATTCTCCTTCAATAATCATTCTTTGTACGGCTATATCATGAATATATTTACCTATTCCATAACGATCCAATAATTTATTTTTCTTTTCTTCATAATTTTCATAAGTCATTTCTGTTTCTAATGGATAACCGGGTATTTCTCCTTTTAATCTAAAGATATTGTCTTTTTTATGAAAGATAGGAAACTTTTCTCCTCCCCTTTTTTCAAGGCCTGCCATTAATTCTTCATATTTTTTGGAAGTGGTTGCTTTTACTTCAATAATATTTATACAGTCTTCTTGTTCATTATAAATATCGACATAGCATAAATAACGAATTCCATTATGAGAAAATTCATAGGAAACTTGTTCTTTGGTTTTCTCGGCATATATGGTACGACCTCCAAATTGTTGGGCCACTAATTTTCCTGATTCCATTTCTACCGTTTTATAATATGGGAGCATCGCCTCTAATTGACGATTTACAACGACTGTATGATCGATTTCTTCTCCTTCTTCTGTAGTTTCAAAAATCGAACCTAATATTTCTTCTAGTTGTTCTTGTTTTTCCTTTTCTTTATATTCTTCATAAGTTAAATCGGCATCTAATCGTTCTTTTTTTAATTCTTCTAACGCTACATATCTTCGACATCTCGTATAGTTAATAAAATCTGTTTTTGTAATAGCCATTATTCTACAACCTCTATCGTATATTCATTTTTGTCATTTTTTAATATTTTAATTTTTGCATCTTTTAAGTTGACATCCTTTAAATCAAATATATAATTTTCTTCAATTAAGTCACTACCATAGATATAGTTTTCTTCTTTTAAATCTTTCGCGTGTTCTTTGGCATAAAGCTCAGATGCTTTGACTAAAATATTTTTTCTAGTTTCTAAAATTCCATCTTTATCTTGAATGTCTTCTAAAGCAAAACTAACACGAGTAATTCCTACTAAAAAAACAACTGCTAAAATAGCACTTAAAACAATTACCTCTTTCATTGCAAAACCTTTTTTATTCATAAATACCACTATCCCTATAGAAAGTATAACATAAATAAAAGGAAAAGGAAAGAACTGTTTGTATGGAAAATTTTTACATATTTAAGTAGAGAAAATTTTTAAATATTTTTCCCTCTCACACCACCGCACGTACCGTTTGGCATACGATGTTTTAATTTGTGATAACATGTACCTTTAGATAATGGTCTAGTGAGTTAACTAGGCCTCTTTTATTTAATTTTTCTTTTGAAAATTGGGTTTCCAGTACTCTCGTATGCGCTATAAGATAATAGTCTCTTCTTGAATTTGCTATTACATAAGCATCTCTGTGACTTATTACCAATTTTCTAAGATAAGTATATCTTTTCTTCTATTAATGCTTTGTGCTTTTCTAACGCTTCGTCGATACCTAAGTATGTATTTGACTTTCACCAATTAGTAAAAACAATTAATATCTAAATAATCTTTTATACCATAATTTCCCGCAACTGTATTAGCTAAAAGAGATTTAATAATAATTTCTATTTCTAAAGCATATTTCAAAAAAATTGATCTTAAATTTTTATCAAAATCATATAAGGTAAAAATTTCTTCAAAAGTAACTCCATTAATATACTGATTATTAATTTTAAAGGCTTCTTTATATGTATTAACAATAGAATAATATGTGTATCTTTCAAATTGTTCTTTTGTTTTCTTCTTGTTATTAACAATTACTCCTTTTAATAATAAATGATTCAACAATTCGTCATTACTTTTATATTCTTTCATTTTTCCTCCATAAAATAAAATGACTTGGGGCTTCGAAAGTATCCCAAGTGCAAATCAATTATTATTATACTCACCTTTAAACAATTGTCAAATACTCCGCCGCAAGCAGACGGAGCTTGATAAGGATTCACAAGGAAATACCATGATCCTCTTGTCTAT
>CANQRJ010000102.1 GCA_947626215.1 uncultured Bacilli bacterium | reverse complement strand
CTGTAAGCAAAGCAAATACTCCATGTTGGAATTATATTAGTCAAGAAAATGCTATAATTGTGTCAAAAAAGATGTATGAAGGAAATGACAAAATACAAAGCAGTTTAATAGATAGTTATGCGTGGGATACAATAGTTGAATGGATGTCAAAAACAAATGTAGAGATTGGGCAAAATAGTACAAATAGTAGTAATATAAATTATAACAATGAAGCTAATAAAGAGTTATATACAGGAACTTCAGAAACTACAAAAATAAATAATATATATGATATGGCAGGAAATATGCAAGAATGGACAACTGAAACAGGAAAACGTAGTGAAGATAATGTAACATTAGAAGAAAATTATTCGGTAGTAAGAGGAGGCTCTTTTTTAAATGATGAAAATAATTTTTCAATTGTAAATCGTGATGGAAGCAATAAAACATCAGATACAAAAGAAAATGTAGGATTTCGTATAGTTTTATATTTAAAATAATAAAAAATATTGGTAAAGAATCAAAAAAATGTCAAAAATGTAATAAATGACATAAAAAGTAAATGAAAAAATACAATATAACGCATATCTTTGTAAAAAATCAAATTGAATGATAAGAGAGCTATATTGGACTCTACCCATTAAAGTAGATACTGATAAAAAAGAGGTGTCTACTTTAATGGGTAGAGTTCATATTGGCTCTATTAATTTTTTTTAAGGATATTATAAATCTATAAAGCAATATATTAAAATAATAATATATTGTAAGGTATAAAAATTATAGAATAATGCAAATTAAACCACCACTACCTTCATTTACAATTCTTTCTAAGGTTTCCTGAAGCTTAAGCTGAGCTTCTTCAGGCATTTTTGCAAGTTTAGCTTGTAATCCCTCATTTACAAGTTCATGTAAACTTTTTCCAAAAATATTAGAATTCCATATTTTTTGTGGATCACTTTCAAATCCTGAAAGCAAATAATTTACAAGTTCCTCTGATTGTTTCTCGGAACCAACTATTGGAGAAACTTCAGTTTCTATATTAGCTTTAATAATGTGAAGACTTGGAGCAGTTGCTTTTAATTTAACACCAAATCGTGAACCTTGTTTTACCATTTCAGGTTCATCTAAAATTAATTCATCAATAGATGGAGTAACTATTCCATATCCTTTGCGATTAACTTCATCTAGAGCTTCTGAAATTTTATCATATTTCTTTTTAATTAAAGCTAAATTATTAATAATTGCAAATAAATCGCCCTCATTAGAGATTTCAACACCTGTCATTTGTGTTAAAACTTGATAAAAAAGGTCATTTTTTAAAGTAATAGTAACATTAATTCTACCAGTTCCAAGTTCAATATTGTCAACTTGAGTTTTGGTAATAATATTTGTTTGATTAATAGAATTGCTACATTTTGAAGCTTCTTTTAATAAACTAATATTACTAAAAGCATTTTGAACATCACTAAACAATTCCTGCTTTACAGGGTGAGAAAAATCAAGACCATTAATCCATTTTGGAAAAGAAAAGTTTACTTGGCTTACTGGAAATTCATATAATATTTTTGAAAAAATATTAGTTATATCAGAAATATCAAGCTCTGCACAATTTATTGGAAGAACAGTAGATTGATATTTTTCACAAAGTTCTTGACTTAAACGTTTGGTATCAGAATTTTCAGGATGGTTAGAATTTAAAAGCACAATGAAAGGTTTATTCATTTCTTTAAGTTCTGCAACGACACGCTCTTCAGCTTTAACATAATCTTCTCTTGGAATTTCTGTAAAACTTCCATCTGTTGTAATTAAAATACCAATAGTAGAATGTTCTTCAATAACTTTTTTAGTTCCAATTTCAGCAGCTTTTTCAAAAGGAATTTCAGTATCAGACCAAGGAGTTTTAACCATTCTAGGTTTGTCATCTTCTAGATAACCAATACTATTTGGAACTAGATATCCGTACGCAATCAACTAAACGTGTTTTTAATTTTAAATTATTATCAATTGTAATTTCAATAGCCTCATTAGGAACAAATTTAGGTTCAGTAGTCATTATAGTTTTTCCTCCGGCACTTTGAGGAAGCTCATCTTTAGCTCGTTCTTTTTTGTAATCATTATTGATATTTGGAATAACAAGTAGGTCCATGAATTTTTTTATAAAAGTAGATTTTCCGCGTTCTTACAGGACCAACAACCCCAACATAAATATCACCATCAGTTCTTTTAGCAATATCTTGGTATAATCCGAGATTTTCCATTTATTTTACCTCCTATGTTATTAACGTTTAGTAATTAATATGAGGAATTTTTTTTTTTATGACTAAAATCAATTGACAAAAACGGAAAAATATATTAATATATAAAGGTAAAAATAATAAGAGAAAAGTAAAATAGAAAATATCTTTTTTAGAGAGTGTTAGCCATAG
Organism: uncultured Bacilli bacterium; assembly: GCA_947626215.1. Taxonomy (GTDB): domain Bacteria; phylum Bacillota_I; class Bacilli_A; order RF39; family UBA660; genus Ventrenecus. Next base: position 2,350 of record CANQRJ010000102.1, on the reverse strand, counting down.
GCTGAAAGCTAACTAAAGTAAAACTATTTGAAAACTACCTCTTTATATTTCTAGTGAATAAGCTAGACGTGTAAGATGCGTTAAAATCTGCAAATTAAGTAAAAAAAGGGATGGAACCGCATAAAATAAATTTATGCTCCTGTAGATATAAAAAGTATCTACAGGAGCTTTTTGTATCTAAATAATTTTTTAATAAAAAAAGAAAGGAAGGATTTATATGATTAATTTAACTTTAAAAGATGGAAGCAAAAGACAGGTAGAAAGTGGAAAAACAGTTTTAGAAATAGCAAAAGAAATAAGTGAAGGTCTAGCAAGGCAAGCAACATGTGCAAGCGTTGATGGAAAAGTTGTGGATTTAAGATATGTAATAAACAAAGATTGTAATTTAGAAATACATACATTTGAAAGTTCACAAGAAGGAAAAAAAGCATATTGGCATACAACATCACACATAATGGCTCAGGCTATTAAAAGAATAAATCCTAAAGTAAAGCTTGCTATAGGTCCATCTATTGACGAGGGTTTTTATTACGATTTTGATGTAGAAAAACCTTTTACTGATGAAGACAAGGAAAAAATAGAACAAGAAATGAAAAAAATTATAAAAGAAGACTTAAAAATAGAAAGATTTACACTACCAAGAGAAGAAGCAATAAAATTTATGGAAGAAAAGGAAGAACCATATAAAGTTGAATTAATAAAAGATTTGCCAGATGGAGAAGAAATTTCTTTTTATAAACAAGGAGAATTTGTAGATTTATGTGCAGGACCACACCTAACAAGTACAGGAAAAGTAAAAGCTGTAAAAATATTAACATCTTCAGGTGCATATTGGAGAGGTGATGAAAAAAACAAAATGCTACAAAGAATATATGCAATATCATTCCCAAAAGCGAGTCAAGTTGAAGAATATATAAATTTATTAGAAGAAGCTAAAAAAAGAGATCATAAAAAATTAGGAAAAGAATTAGAGCTATTTATGATAGCACCAGAAGGACCTGGTTTTCCATTCTTTTTACCAAAGGGAATGGTTTTAAGAAATATTTTAGAAGATTATTGGAGAAAAATTCATAGACAAAATGGATATGTAGAAATAAAAACACCAATGATTTTAAATGAAGAATTGTGGCATCGTTCAGGACATTGGGATCATTATAAAGAAAATATGTACACAACTAAAATTGATGATACAGATTATGGAATAAAACCAATGAACTGTCCAGGAGGTATGATAGTATATAAGAGTAAAATGCACTCATATAGAGAACTTCCAATAAGAGCAGGAGAATTAGGATTAGTACATAGACATGAAAAATCAGGAGAGTTAAATGGTTTATTTAGAGTTAGATGCTTTACACAAGATGATGCACATATATTCTGTTTGCCAGAACAAATTGAGGAAGAAATAAAAGGGGTAATAAGCTTAGTTGATGAAGTATATAGTAAATTTGGTTTTGAATACACAATAGAGTTATCTACAAGACCAGAAGACTCAATGGGTTCAGATGAATTATGGGAAATGGCAGAAGGAGCTTTAGCTAAAGTACTAAAAGACTTAGGAAAAGAATATGAGTTAAATGAAGGAGATGGAGCATTTTACGGACCAAAAATCGATTTCCATATAAAAGACTGTTTAGGAAGAGATTGGCAATGTGGTACAATACAGTTAGATTTTCAAATGCCAGAAAGATTTGATTTAACATATATTGGAGAAGATGGAGAAAAACATAGACCAGTAATGTTACATAGAGTTATTTTTGGAAGCATAGAAAGATTTATAGGAATAATAACAGAACATTTTGCAGGAGCATTTCCAACATGGCTTGCACCAGTACAAATAGAGATTTTACCTATTTCAGAAAAACATGTAGAATATGCAAAAAAATTAAGAGAAGATTTTGAGAATGAAGGATTAAGAGTAGAAATAGATGATAGAGATGAAAAAATAGGATACAAAATTCGTGAAGCATGGAGTACAAAGGTACCATATATGTTAATTGTAGGGGACAAAGAAATTGAAAATAACTCAGTAGGTGTACGTTCAAGAAAAGATGGAGATATTGGTCAAATGAAACTAGAAGAATTTGAACAAAAAATAAAAGAAGAAATAGAAAATTTTTCAAGATAAAAATTTTAAAATGATAAGTGGGGAGAAAATAATACCCCACTTTTTATAATACAATAACATCAATATATTATTTACAATAAAATATTATCTTAACTCGTAAACTTTTAAATTTTTGATTGCAGGGTCATAAATATTATGACCTTTAAAGTCAAATCTAGAACCATGGCAAGGACAATCCCAAGTTTTATCAAGATTGTTCCAAGTAAGAAGACAGCCAAGGTG
>CANQRJ010000101.1 GCA_947626215.1 uncultured Bacilli bacterium | reverse complement strand
AATTTTATTTAACTAAAAAGAGAGCAATTTTTTTAATATGCCCTCGTTTTAATATGTCTTAGTCTGAATAGTTACAAGCTCTACATATAAAAAGGATTAGTAAAACACCAATCCAACTTTAATTAATATCTTTCCTTTATAATATTTTTACTCGAGTAATAAGTAATGAAAAAGTACCCTCCATAAATAATTACAATAAAGATAGCAGTAGTAAGAATAGATGGAAGTAATTGCTCATTTCCAAACACCTCTAAAATTTGTTGAGTAAATAAAATACCAAAAATAGAATGAATGAGGGCAAGAATTAAAGGAAGCATAAAGAAAATGAATATTTGTCTAAATAATGCTTTATGAATCATTTTTTCATCTGTTCCAATCTTTCTTAGCATTCTAAATCTTTCTTTATTATCACTACTTTCAGATAATTCTTTTAAGCCTAAAATGGCCGCGCTACTAATAAGGAAAATGATTCCTAAATAAAGTCCAATAAATGTAACCATCGCAGATAATCCTGTTGTTGCCTCTTTAATCGCGAGTTTTGTTGAACCACTTGGAAGTAAATAAATATTAGCTTTTGCGTCTTTATCTAATTTATTAATATGATTTTCTATTTCTATAATTTCTTCTCTATTTGTTGTTTTATAATTACCTATCAAATGATTTTGGACTAAATATTCTTCATCCACTAAATCATCCGCGACTAATAAAATTCCTGTATTAATATGTTGACTAGACATTTCAAGAAATCCGTCTTGGCATGAATCATATTTTGGTTTTAAAGTATGTCCGAATAACTGAATTTTTTCTCCATTTTCTAAAGCGATATTTCTTACATTCACCATCGATTTAAAATCGGCAACAATGATGTATTCATTATCATTTAAAGAGTATTCTTGAGTTCCATAAAATTTAGCTACTTTATTATAATCACTAATTTTCATAATAGGTTCCATTGTATCATAAGCGAGAAATGGAAATTGAGTTCTAATAGAATCTAATTTAGATCCTAAAGTATGGTTCATAGTTAAATCAGGTGTTCCATAAGTATTCACTTCGATATAATCTTTAAAGTAAGTGGTAATATCAAAATGAAACTGTTCAAACAATTCTTTCGATGTATAATGAGAATTTTTAATTTGAGAGTCGTTATAGCCATAATTTCTATATTTTTCATAATACTTATCCATATTCATATTCGTTGTAAACATCGCATCTGCTGGAGCTAACTTTTTAATATTCGCGTTCATCGAATTTTTCATCGTAAGACAAGCAGATAATAAGCAAATGGTTATGAATAACATTAAACAAATAATGGTTGATCCAAATACAGTTGTATTAATTTTACTTGAAAATTGTCTTAAGGTAAAACTATTTAACCCTTTGTAATAAAATTTTTTAATACTCATTGCAATTCTTAAAATAAGTCCTGATAAAGACCAAAAGATAAAAAATGTACTTACTGCGCCCATTATAATCGGTTTTAATATGTCCGTAACTTCTTGTAAAGTTAAAAATTCTGCTATTACCATATGGTATGCTTTTCCTAAAACCAAACACGAAATAATAAAAATAATGATACATAAATAAGGATTTTTTAGTTTAATCTTCTCGCTTGTTTTCACTCCATTTAATAAATCGATCAACTTACATTTACTTACACTTACAGTATTAAAAATCATTACAAGAAAATACATAATACTAAAATAAATAATCGATTTAATGCAAGCAGAAGTGGAAAACACAAAAGTAAATTTGGTAAGGTTCGCTTCAAACATATTAGCTACAACTAAACTCATAACTTGTGATAAAATAACTCCAACTCCAAGTCCTACAAAAAGAGAAAGAATCCCAATCAATAAGGTTTCAAAAAATAAGATAAAAGAAATTTTTCTCTTACTCATCCCTAAAGTTAAATAAATTCCAAATTCTTTATTACGTCTTTTAATTAAAAATCTAGATGCATAAATAATTAGAAATCCTAAAATAAAGGATACGAATACACTGACTCCCGATAACATAGTCATCATAAGTTCTATAATTTCTGCAGTCGATGAAGAGACATCCATCATGACGGTTTGACTATCAAGGGCATTAAAAACATAGAATATAGCAACACCAAGAATAAGAGTAAAAAAGTAAATAGTATAATCTTTAATGCTTTTCTTGATATTTGCATATGATAACTTACAAAGCATCATTTAAGTCACCACCAAGCAATGTTACTACATCAATAATTTGATCAAAAAATTCTTTTCGAGAATACTTGCCCTTTCGAATCTCTTTAAAAATTTTACCATCTTTGATAAAAATAACTCTTCTTGCGTAACTAGCCGTAAAGGCGTCATGCGTAACCATAAGAATCGTCGCCCCAAGTTCATCTAAATAGTTAAATTTTTCTAATAACATTTTTGAAGATTTTGAATCAAGTGCTCCTGTTGGCTCATCTGCTAAAACAAGTTTAGGATCAGTAACAATAGCTCTTGCACTTGCAACTCTTTGTTTTTCTCCTCCACTCATTTGATAAGGATACTTATTTAAAACATCCTTAATATCAAGTTCTTCACTCACTTTCTTAATTTTTTGCTCTATCGATGAAACACTTTCATTTTGAATCGATAAAGCAAGTGCGATATTTTCATAAGCAGTTAAAGTATCAAGTAAATTAAAATCTTGAAAGATAAATCCTAACTCTTCCCGTCGAAATTTATTAAGTTCATTGCCTTTTAATTTTGTGATATCTATTCCTCCCACAAAAATATGACCAGAAGTTATTCTATCAATCGTAGAAATACAGTTTAAAAGAGTGGTTTTACCAGAACCTGATGCTCCCATAATAGCAACAAACTCGCCTTTTTCTACTTCAAAAGATAAATGATCAATCGCTTTCGTTAAAGAAGAACGACTCCCATAGTATTTTTCAATATTTTGAACTTTTAAAATATTTTCCATAAAATTTTTCTCCTTTCGTAAATAATCATAAATTAAAAAAACGATTTTGTCGCGCTTTTAAAATGACAAAAACATTACAATTTTGTCATTTTACTTTAAAACATCATAATAGTTGTTTTTTGCAAATGTAATAGAAACTTTCGTATATTCATTATAAACAGATTCTATATCAATTTTATGACCTAACTTTTCACACATATTTTTGGCAATAAATAAACCCATTCCAGTAGACTTCGTAGTATTTCTTCCATTTTCTCCTGTAAATGATTTATCAAAAACTTGTTTTAAATCCGATTCCTTAATTCCAATTCCATTATCTTCTACTATTAATTTTGTTTTTTCAAAGTCATCTTGAACAGAAATTTTAATATAAGAAGAATCGATATCTTTTTTATATTTAATACTATTATGAATAATTTGACTTAAAATAAATTCTAACCATTTAAAATCCGTAAGAACTTTATAATTTACATTTTCCACAATATAGTCCATTTTATTTTCAAGAAGCTCGTCCACATATTTAAGACCGACATTTTTAATTACTTTAGATAAATCAATTTCTTTTATAAAGTAATCTTTCTCTGCATTTTCTGATCGAGCATAATAAAGAACTTGATCTACATAATTTTCTAATCTTTTTAACTGTAATTTCGTTTTTTTATCAAACTCCTCTTTATGATTATTACTCATTAAAACTAAAGTAGAAAGAGGTATTTTTACTTCATGAATCCACATTTCAATATACTCTTTAAAATTTTGTAAAGATTCATGGATATCCCTTACATTTTCATTCATCGACTTATTAATTTCATATAAGGCTTGATAAAGTAATTCTCCTTCATAAAATTCTGGTTTTGATAAGGTTTCTAATACTAAATAACTTTGATCAAGCATATTTATATGAAGAAGTAAATCGGTATAAAATTTTCTCTTTCTAAAATAAGGAATAAATAAAATAAGAAAAAAAACAAACAATAGAAATAAAAGAAAAAGAAAAAATAACAGACTTTTCTACTTTAAAAGCGAAGAAAATAAGCAAAAGAATCAAAAAGTAAACCCAAAACACCAAAAACTCATATAAATGATCTTTTAAATACGCACCTAATTTCATAATAAAATATAACCCATTCCTTTTCTAGTATTTATGACATCTTCATATCCAATTTCTTTTAGTTTATTACGAAGTCTATTCATATTAACCGTTAAAGTATTATCATTAATATAATCTGCCGTATCCCAAATAGCTATGATGAGTTCATCTCTGGACACAATTTTATTTTGATGATTTAATAAATAAGCAAAAATAATCATTTCATTTTTGGTTAACGTAATTTCTATCTTGTCTTTTCTTATAGTTCCTTTCATAATATCAAATTTTAAATCTCTATAAGTAAGTTCATTTGTATTATGATTTTCTTTAGTTCTTTTTAATACAGCCCCAATTCTCAAAAGTAAAATAGTTGGATTATAAGGCTTGGTAATATAATCATCAGCTCCATAAGAAATAGATAAGGCCTCGTCCGTTTCTGAATTCATACTTGTTACCATAATAACAGGAATATTTGATTCTTTTCTTAAATTCTGTAATAAAGTTTCTCCATTTATAAAAGGAATATTAATATCAAGTAAAATTAAATCTGGAGAAACTTCCAATATTTCATTAAAAGCATTTTTAAAATCCTTTAAAACAATCGCCTTATAATTATTATTTTCTAAAAGATTAGCAAGTTCATTACAAATAAATTCGTCATCTTCGATAATCATAATTTTACTCATATTTTCACCACATTTCCTCTTACTATTGTACCAAATTTCTAACGAAAAGTCTTTAACTTTGGCAAAAAATTATTGCAAAATAAAAAGTGTTGGATTATTA
>CANQRJ010000100.1 GCA_947626215.1 uncultured Bacilli bacterium | reverse complement strand
CTTATTATCACATCTTCGGTTCCTAAAATTTTGATGGCAAATTGGAATAACTGTCACACTTCTATTTTAATTGCACACATATTTTTTACTATTCCATTTACAAATATGATAAAATATTTATAGATTTGTAGCAAAGGAAGTTAAAATATGGAAAGTATTATTACAAGTATTATTATATTATTGGTATTATCATTGATATCATTTTTAGTACATAATAATAATAATAAAGAAAAAAACGATTTAAAAAAAGAATGTATTATATTTAAACTAAATAAATATTGTAAATATATTGCTTTGTTATTTATGATAATCTCTGCTATTTTCCTATTTGTTGTTATTCTATTTAACGATCATTCTTTTGATTTTTATGCGATGCTTATAATTAGTATTGTTTCTTTTATCTTTTTTTGCTTTTTCTTTTTAGTTTCTGTCAATTTGAAAATAATTTATAAAGATGGAATTGTTGTAAAATATACTATTTTTGGAAAAATGAAATATAAGTTTCATATAAAAGATGTTGTTCTAGCTCAAGAAACATTAAAAGACCATATAAAGCTAGTTTTTAAAAATGGAAAAAATATAAAAGTTTATTATCAAATGGAAAATTACGAAAACTTAAAAATTATTCTTCATGAAAATAACATAAAATTAGAAGTTAAAAGAAAGAATTTTTGATTTAATAAATTCATGTTCTTTTTAATTAAGACCGATGTAAAGATCGTAGTAAATCTTTTTGTTCTTTTGTAACTCGGTAAGAATCACAAACTTTACTGATTGTTTTATTATGGGTAAATACATCTAAATGATTTTCTTTTAAATAATCATAAGTAATCAATGGAAATTTAATATAACATTCTGCCACAAGCCACGCGATAGCCATTTTTACATAATAATTTTGATTTTTTATTTCACTTACTAAAGAAAAAATTTGATCTATATATTCTTTATCTACATAATAATGAAGGAGCAAAACAATTCCTACTCGCACGGTAAAATCATTTTTACTTTTTAATAATTGTTTAATTTCAGAAAAATATTTTGGTTTCTTTTTTAAAATAATATTCATGTGACTACAAAAGCCATCACAAATAGCCCAGTTGTCTATTTTAGGTAAAAATCTATGAAAATAAAAATCAAATTTTTCTTCTTCTTTAAGAGATGATATTACAAATCCTTCAATATTTACTTCTTCATAATAAGTCATTCCACAACAAGATAAAAAAGAATCTACATTTCCTTTTAAAATTTCTTTGGCAATTTTTCTTTGTATTGGAACACGTATTCCTAATATTTCATATTTTGTTGGTGTTAGTTTTTTATGAAAACAAGCATAGGATTCTTCTTTTATACTTTTTAAATATTTGATATATTCTTGATAATCTGATACATTCCAATTTTCTTTTCTTAAATTCATATACTTTCTTCTTCTTTCTTCTTTATTATAATAAATTCTTTTTCCAAAATCTACCAATTGTTTTTTCTTTTTTTCCTTGCTATAATGATATCGAACAAACGTTTTAGAAAGGGATTATTATGGAAAAAATAAATCGAAAAATTTTATGTATTGATTTAAAAAGCTTTTTCGCGTCCGTAGAATGTGTGGATCGAAAGTTGGATGCCTTTACCACTCCTCTTGTTGTAGCCAATCCGAATCAAGGCCAAGGTGCAATTACCCTTGCCGTCACTCCATATTTAAAAAATTTAGGTATTAAAGGTAGAACAAGACTTTATGAAATTCCTAAAAATATCAAATATACAGTGGTCCGTCCTAGAATGAAACGTTATATTGAAATGAGTAAAAAAGTAGTTGAAATTTATTTAGACTTTGTTAGTCAAGAAGATTTACATATTTATTCCATTGATGAGTGTTTTTTAGATCTTACCGATTATCTTCATTATTATAAAATGAATGAATTTCAAATTGCTCAAAAAATACTTGAAACCATTGAGAACAAAACAGGATTAACCGCGACTTGTGGAATAGGACCTAATTTATTTTTAGCAAAAGTCGCGATGGATATTGATGCTAAAAAAGAAAAAAATGGTATTGCAAAATGGTCTTATGAGGATGTAGAAAAGAGACTTTGGCCTATTACTCCTTTATCTAAAGTTTGGGGAATTGGTCCTAGAATGGAAAAGCGTTTAAATCGTTTAGGATTTTTTACGATAGGTGACCTTGCAAAATCAAATATTACTCTTTTAAAACAAAAATTTGGAATCTTAGGTAGTGAGTTATGGTATCATGCAAATGGAATTGACAATGCCATTTTAAAAGATTTTAAACATACTCCAAAAGAAAAGTCGATGAGTCATAGTCAAGTTCTTTTAAAAGATTATTATGGAGAAGAAATATTACTTTTAGTAAAAGAAATGTTAGATACTTTAACTAGACGTTTAAGAAATGCACGATTAGAATCTTCCACGTTAGGTTTTGGGCTTTCTTATTCTCATACGGTAGGTGGTGGCTTTTATCATACTGTAAAATTAGATTGCAGTAGTGATTTAACAGAACACTTTTTTCCTTACTGTGTTACGATGTTTGAATCCTACTATGAAGAAAATACCCCTATTCGAAAAATTTCTATATCTTTAAGCCATTTAAGAGCAAAAGAAGGAACTCAATTAAATTTGTTTGAATCCATAACTCAAAAAGAAAATCAAGAAATGCTTGCTAAAACAGTAGATGAAGTCACTGATAAATTTGGGAAAAATAGCTTAGTTTATGCAACAAATTTACTTTCTTACTCTACGGCTCGTATTCAAAATCAAAAAATAGGAGGTCATTATGAATAATCGAAGTGAAATAAGATGGGCACCTTTTGAATCTATCTTTCATTCTAAAGAAGTTATTGATGATTTAACTCAAAAAAAAGAAATTCATTCTAAGCCTACTTTAAGCGAAGATGAATTAGAAGTTTTAGAACGAAATATATTGGAAGCTATTCATACCAAGTCTTATGTTCAAATTTTATTTTATTATAAAGGAAAAAACTTTGTGAAAACAGGAAGAATTGTTCATATTTTGAAACCTAGTTTACAAATTGTTTTTGAGGATCATACGTCTTTATATTTTGAACAAGTTCTTGGATTACAATTTATAAATTAGTTTTTCTTTTTAAAATATTTTTAATAAGTTTTTGATTTTCTTTCGAGTACCCTTTTAAGGCAAGTGGGGACTTTTGTTCTATCGTTTGTAAAATTTCTTCAAAAACTTCTTTTGCTTTTTTGGTAAGTCCATCTAAATTGGCTATTACATGATTTTTGCCATCTTTCGTTTTCAAGATAATTGAATTTTTAACGATGAATCCATATTGTGCATGGTTATGTTCATATACCCATAAAATTTCTTGATATGGAATAACTTCAAAACATTCAGAAAAACTTATAATAAAATTTGGAGTTAAATATAAGTGAGCTTTAGAATAGTAAAAAGAATCTTTAGAATTCATTTCTTCATCTAATTTTAATATTTCTTCTTTTGACATTTTCCTTATTTTTTTTCGAAAACGTATCATGTTTGTAAGACCACTCAAAAGAATAATAGACCCCGTGATCCCCAAAATAAGAATTAAAATGAGAATCCAATCAAAACTTTTTTTGATGATGCCTTCTTCATCGATATACATCACACCAAAATAATCACTATAATTATTGTTGTTTACACGATTTTCTTTTAAAATTTCATTTAATTTTTCTATTGCATAAGTTCTAATGTCTCTCGGTAAATAAGTCGTGACTCCTGTAATTAAAATAGGATTTTCTTCGGTAGCAAGACTTAATTCATTATAAGTTTCTTTTTTTAATTTAGCTATTACAGTATCTCCTTTATTATTTTCAATAAGATAAAACTCAGAAGAATCTTCATTATAATGTGCGAAAGAAGGAAAAACTTTCGAAACTTCAAATGAAACAGGAGTATCGGTTTTCTTTATATTTTGAATCACATTTTCTACTAGTGTATATTCTATTGTTTCTTTTTTTAAAGTTCTCCATCCAATAAAAAAAGCCATAAATACTAACAGAACAAGACCTATATAAAATATGTACACATATTTTTGAAATGTTTTTTTAATTTCTATATTTGAAAAGTTTTTCATAAATTCTAACTACTCCTTACCTGTTCTAAATTATAATAGAAAAAATGAAAAAAATCTAGTTTTATCAAAATATTATTTTTCATAAACATTCAAAAAAACTTGCATAAAGAACAAAAAATTTTTTAATCTCGGCTTAAATTGTCATCATCCTTTTACTTATAGCATTACTTTTCGTAATTCTAAATTAAAAGTGCACCTAACTTAAGTTTGAATTAGGCGCTACACAATTTTTTAGGTAACACATAGCACTGCATATTGAATGTTCCCTTTTTTATTTTATGCAAGTCATCCTTGACATACTCAATATATTATAAAAATGTACCTTTATCAAACACTTTTTCTATTTTTAAGTGAGTTGTCTATCCATTAACATGATATAAAAAAGTCTATTTTTAATTCTTTAAATCACTCAAAAAAAGCAAAATAAAACCCACGTAATTACGAGGATCAATTTCATAATGGTGCCTGAGGAGTTCAACAACTTTTAAATTATCAAAAAAACAATGGGTACCCCGGGCGAGATGAATTCTCACATACTAAGTATGCTTACTGGCTATGCCAACACATCGGTATTCCCTCACAAGTATCCCATCTACAAATATATTATAACACAAAATTGTTTATTATTTATATTTTTTTAATTTTTATAAATTATTTTCACACGTACATGGAGTGACAATATGCAAGTGTGTTTTCTAAATTGTCATAAATTTAGTATCAAATTCTATTGTATAAAGAACAACTGTTTGATATAATTTTCGTAGGGAATATTAGTTGTTGAGTGTCTACCAAATCTCTTATAGAGAGGA
>CANQRJ010000099.1 GCA_947626215.1 uncultured Bacilli bacterium | reverse complement strand
TAATAAATCACTAATAAGTTTTCTTTTTTTCATAAACTAAATTCCTCGTTTCTTAAGTTTTATATTCTACAACACAAGTTTCGAAAAATTTGTCGAATAATGTCGAATGTTAAAAAAAACTACTATTTTGTAGTTTTTTTACACTTTTTTTAATTTTTGAATGGTATTTTCAAAATTATCACTCATACAAACATAGGCTCCACTTACTAATTCATCTACGTAATCTTTTACATTTTCTTTTGTCTCATCGTTTATACCACCATCTATTGTTATTTCAAAATTCAAATGATTTGATTTTTTATATTCGTATAAATCTTTTAATTTTGAGAGAATAGAATCCATAAACGTTTGTCCCCCTTTTCCTGGAATGACACTCATAACTTGAACTAAATCAATATCTTTTAAATAAGGGATTACTTTTTCTAAAGGTGTATCAGGGTGAATCGCCAAGCCAACTAATATTTTCTTTTCTTTTACTTTTTCAATCATGCTAACAAGATGAGGTATTTCAAAAGATAGAATGAAACACTTTGGATGTAACTTTGAAAAGCATTCTATTTCTTCTGTTGGGTTTTCAACCATAAAATGAAACTCTAATGGCTTTTTGGCAAGAGTTAGTAAATGCATCATTTCTTCCATGTCGTAGTTTTTTTCTTCCTTTACATAAATGCCATCTATTAAATCCACATGAATAGCATCACAACTGGTATAATTTAATTTTTGAATCGTTTCCTCTTTGGAATATAAGCTTTTTAAAAATGATACCGAAACTTTCATTTTTTACATTCACCTCTCATTTTTAAATAGGATTCATATCTTGGTTTTAGAATTAAGCCTTTTGATACGGCATCTTTTACGCCACAGACTGTCTCTTTTGTATGACTACAATCCCTAAATTTACATTCATAGTTTTTAAATTCTTCAAAAACTTCTTTTATTTCTTCTTTTGTGAATTCTTCAAAACTTAAGCTTGAAAATCCAGGTGTATCACAGAATAATACTTCTTTGGCCCTAAATATTTCGGTATGTCTTGTCGTATGTTTTCCACGATTTAGGCTTTCTGATATTTCATTTGTTTTTAATTTTAAATCCGGAGAAATTCGATTTAAAAGCGTACTTTTTCCGGCTCCACTTTGGCCTGTTAAAACAACGAAAGATCCTTTTAAATAAGATACAAGTTTCTCTAGATTTTCATTATCAAAAGTGGGAATTCCAATCGAGTTATAATATTTTTTTAGTGTCTCAACCCACTCTCTATTTTCTAATAAGTCTAATTTTGTAAAGCAAAGGACTGGTTCAATATGAGAAAGAATCGATAAACCGATTTCTTTATCTAATAAAAGAGAGTTAAAATCAGGTTTTTTCATTGAAGTTACAATGAGTGTTTTTTCTACGTTCGCTACACTTGGTCTTTTAAGTTCATTTTTTCTCGGTAAAATCTCTAATATGTATAAATTTTTTTCATCAATATTTACAATGTCTCCTACTAAAGGAGTAATTTTCTTTTGTCGAAATAAACCGCGGGGTGTGCACTCATAATAATGATTCTCTGAAAAAACCGTATAAGTATTACTAATATTTTTTACAATTCTTCCCTTTAACATAAGCCACTTTCTTCACATCCATCTGGGTCGTTATTTTCATTGTTTTCTTCTCCTTCAGAAGACGTTTTTTTAGCAACGGCAACAGTAATTGTAATACTTGTGCCACTTACGATAGGAGACCCTTCTGTTCTACTTTGCCCAATTACAATACCAGGTGTTTTTTTGCTTTCTTCTTCTACTTTCGTAACGGTAACTCCATATTTTGTTAAGTATTCTACCACTTGATCATAAGTATAAGAACCATTGGCAAAATTAGGATAACGATCTACATTTGGAATGTATAATGTGACATAATCTCCTTTGGTTACTTTTTCTCCTGCGGCAGGACTTTGTTCCATAATAATATTTTCTTTGACATTTTTGTCCGTAGTATCTCTTTTTTCTACTAATACTTGAATTCCTTGAGCTTCTAGTCTTCCTTTTACTTCTAAGTAGTTAGAGCCTACAAAGTTATCTAAAACAATTTTTGTATCTCCTTCACTAACCCATAAAGTCACTTCTGTTCCGGTTGTTCTTTTTGTTTTTGCAAAAGGAGAAGTTCTTACAATTTTTCCAAATTCAATTTCTTCACTAGCAATTTTTTGTTGTTCACTTGCGACATTAAATCCCGCATCTTGTAAGGTCTTTATTGCATCTTCCACTGTATAACCTGTGACATCAGGAATGATTACTTCTTTACTTCGCGTTAAAAGAGGGATTAAAACAACAACGGTTGTGATTCCGACAATCAAAAGAGTGAAAATACTTGCCAAGACAATTAAAAATTTATTTTGTTTTTTTAAATCATTCTTTGTAATTTGTTTTGCCAAGATTTCTTCCCCTTCTTTCTCTTCTTTTTTTTCTTTTTGTTTTCCTGATTTTTCTTCTTTTTTAGGATTTTCTTTTTCCTCTGCCGTTACTTTTTTCGTAGATTTTGCTTTATGTTCTTCGCTCATTTCAGGATATGGAAGTTTTATTTTTTCTTCGTTTATTCGATCTTCATCTAAACATGTTAGTAAATCGTTATGCATTTCTCTTGCATCTGCGTAGCGATTCTTAGGATTTTTTGCCGTGGCTTTAATAATAATATTTTCAATACTTTGAGGAATATTAGGCAATTTTTCTCTGATACTTGGTAATGGTTCTTTTAAATGTTTCAAAGCGATTTCAACTGCATTATCTCCTTTATAAGGCAAAGAACCTGTTAAAAGTTCATACATCACAATTCCCATTGAGTAAATATCACTTTGTAATGTAGAGCCTTTTCCATTTGCTTGCTCCGGTGGTAAATAATGAACACTTCCCATCACCGAATTTGTTTGAGTGAGTTGGGTGGAATTCATAGCCATTGCAATTCCAAAGTCCATGATTTTTACGAGGCCATTTTCTAATATCATAATATTTTGGGGTTTAATGTCTCGGTGAATGATATAAGAGTCATGGGCAACACTCATTCCATCGGTAATTTGGAGCATGATATCAATGACTTCACTCGTCGTGAGTTTTCCTCGTTTTTTTATCAAATTTTTTAAATGTTTTCCTTCTACATATTCCATTACAATATAGTACTGTCCGTTGTCTTCTCCGACATCATAGACTTCCACAATATTAGGGTGCGTTAGACTACTTGCAGATAAAGCCTCTCTTTGAAAACGTCGAACAAATTTTTCATCGTTTGCTAAATCGCCACGTAGTACTTTCACGGCTACATTTCGATCGAGTATTGTATCGTATGCTAAATACACATTCGCCATTCCACCTTCACCAATTGCTTTAATAATTTGGTAACGGTCACTTATTTTTTGCCCCTTCATTATCATTTCTTTTCACTCTCACTTTTCATATCTAAAAATGCAATAGATATATTATCTGTGCCACCTCTCGCATTGCACTTACGTACTAATAGTTTTACTTTTTCTTCAATTGAACTGTCTTCTTCTAATACTTTTTCAATTTGTTCTACCGTAAGTAATCCAGTTAAGCCATCACTGCAAAGTAAAATTCCATCGACATCTCTTTCTACATCAAAAATATCCATTTCGACCGTTTCGCCGGCACCTAATGCTTTCATAAGAACATTTTTCTTTGGATGATTTTTTGCCTCTTCTTCGGTTAAGTTTCCTGCTTCCACTAGTAAACTTACAAGGGTATGATCTTTCGTGACTTTGTGTAATTTGCCATTTTTCCAAACAAAACCAGAAGAATCACCTATATTTCCAAATATTAAATAATCATTTGTTAATAAAGCTAAAACTAAAGTGGTTCCAAGACCTGTTGAATCGTAATGATTTTTCGCATATTCTAAAATCGATTCATTAATTTCACTTACATTATCATTAAGCCAATTTACGGCATCTAATTTTGAACCAATACTACTAATAGATGAAAATCTTTTTCCAAAATGAGTGACTGCAAGACTCGACGCTACTTCTCCAGCTCGATGTCCTCCCATTCCATCTGCTACTAAAAGAAGTTGTTCTCCACTTCCATTTTTTACAATAGTAACAGAATCTTCATTATGACTCCGAACTTTTCCGGCATCCGTTAAGTAATAAGATTTCATGTTCTCACCTCTTATCATATTAAGCATATCAAAAAAATCAAAATTAGTAAATTCTTAACTAATTTTGACATCTACTTTTCGCAAGAAAATATTATTTGTTTTACATTTTGTTTACATTTTTGTTTTTTTATAATTACCATTCAATATTTTTCCATGTTTCATGAACAGTTTCATCTGGTTTTTGTAAATCGGCAGGGCAACCATCAAACATATATGCTAAATTAGCATCATTCATTCGAGCAAATTTATTTCCATAATTTATTGTTTGTAAAAGAGAATCATATGCAAACATGCCTGCAAATCCATTACTACCAAATATATCATTCTCTGTAATATATCCTACCATATTTGTATCAAATTGATCTCCTAAATTTAATTCTGTTAATTTGTTCATGCGAGCAAACATATAGCTCATTTCTGTTACGTTACTTGTATCAAATTCATAAGGTGTTAAATCTAATGTGGTTAATGATTTCATTCCTGAAAACATACTGTTCATATTTGTTACTTTGCTTGTATTAAAATGACTTCCTAAATTTAATTCTGTTAATGAAGGTAAACCTGAAAACATATTATTCATATCTTTAACCTTACTTGTATCAAATTGGTCTCCTAAATTTAATGATGTTAATTCATCATTACTTAACGAAATATCCATGTCAGAAACGGTTCCAAATAAATTAGCCATATTTTCTACATTACTTGTATTAAAATTATATGGTGTCAAATCTAAGCTTTTTAAGTTACTCATTGCAGCAAACATTCCTGACATATCAGTTACCTTACTAGTATCAAAATGACTTCCTAAATCTAAACTTGTTACTCCACTTATTTCAGAAAACATATTGCTCATGTTTGTTACTAAACTTGTGTTAAATTGATCTCCTAAATTTAATGATGTTAATTCGTACATTCCTGAAAACATGCCTGACATATTTGTTACTTTACTTGTATCAAAAT
>CANQRJ010000098.1 GCA_947626215.1 uncultured Bacilli bacterium | reverse complement strand
CAAGTATAACAGTCACAAATCCACATAATGATGAATGGACGAAAGATGATTTAACAATCACAATAGAAGCAGAAGATGAAATAAGTGGAGTAGATAAATTCTATTATAAAAAACAAAATGAAGAAGGATGGATTGAAATAGAAACACCTAATGTAACAATCACAGGTAAAAATGGAAGTGCAACAGTAACTTTTGATACTAATACAAATGAAACTTATGAATTTAAAGTGACAGATAAACAAGGAAATGAAAGTACTTCACAAACAACAGTCGTAAAAATAGATAAAACGAAACCAAGTATCAATGTAAATAATCCACATAATAATGAATGGACGAAAGACAATTTAACTGTGACAGTAACTCCAAAAGATGATTTTGGAGAAATTGATAAATCTTATTATAGAGAACAAAATACAGGAGATTGGACCGAAATCACAAATGGAAGTGTGACATTTAGTAGTAATACGAATGCAACGTATGAATTTAAAACAGTAGATCAAGCTCAAAATGAAAGTTCATCTGTAACAACAGATATAAAAGTAGATCAAACACCACCAATAGCAAAACTTACTGCTAGTCCATCAGGAAATAGTATAACAGTCCAAGACAATGAAAGTAGTGATGGAGAAAGTGGCATAAGTAAAAGAGAATATCGATTAGATAATGCAGGAAATTGGTACAATGGTTTAACAAGTTATACTTTTACCAATGTATCTGCAGGAGAACATACAGTTTCTATAAGAGTAACAAATGGATCCGGATTACAAAAAGAAGCAAGTATGACTGTGAATGTAAATCTTACTAATATATATGTTTCAAATAAAGGAAATGATACCACAGGAGTAGGATCAAGTAGCAACCCATTTTTAACACTTACCAAAGCTTATAATGTGGTAAGTACAGGAGGAAATATCATATTACTTTCAGATTTAACTGCTAATTCAACCACAACGTTTGGTACCACAGGAAAAACAGTAACATTAAAAAGTAATGAGAATAATATATTTACAATTTCTAGAGGAACAGAATTAACAGGAGCCTCAATTATAAATTTTAACGGTTCTAGTACGACGACCCTTATGAATATAAAAATAGATGGAAAGAACATGGCATCAACGGCCCCATTATTAAATGAAAATGAAGAAGGAACAAAATTAACTTTAGGAAATAATTGTACCATTCAAAATGGAAATAATATAAATGAATATAGTGGTGGAGGAATCAATGTATCAAAAAAAAGCGTGTTAAATATTGATGGTGCGACGATTACATCAAATACGTCAAACAATCAAGGCGGTGGAGTTTATGTTAATAGTAGTACATTAAATTTAAATAATGGAACTATTTCAAATAGTAAATTAACTAATAGTTTGGGAGATGGTGCAGGAGTATTTGTTTGGAATGGGACCATGAATATGACAGGTGGAACGATAAGCCAAAATACTGGAACTCAAAATGGTGGAGGGGTTTGGATAGCAAATGATTCCGCTCAACCTTCTTCTTTTAAAATGAGTGGAGGAACTATAACTCAAAATAGTTCTGAACAATATGGTGGCGGAATATATATTGAATCGGATATAGCAAATGTAAAAGCTACTGCAACAATTACAGGTGGAACAATTTCATCTAATACAACTGTAGATAATGGTGGTGGAATTGAAATAAGAGGCGTTGGTGCAGTGTTAAATTATTCTAATGCAACAGTTAAAGATAATAAAGTTACAAACGGATGGGGTGGTGGAATAGGTTGTGTACGGTCTTCTTGCACTATTAATAGTGGATATATACAAAACAATAAAGCTACATCAGATATTGGTTATGGAGGTGGAATTTCAGCTGATACTTCGGCCAAGTTAGAATTAAAAGGTGGCTCAATCCAAAATAATGAAGCAACATATGGAGGTGGAATCACAATTATGAATACTCAGTTTATCATGTCAGGCGGCACAGTTCAAAATAACGTTGCAAACAATAATGTGGGTGGTATTAATTGTGATAATTCAACTTGTACTTTTTCAGGTGGTACCATTAATGGGAATAGGGCCACAACACTTGCTGGTGGTATAGAAATTTATGGAAGTAATGCTATGGCAACTATAACAAATATTACTATTAAAGATAATGAAGCTTTATGGGGTGCAGGAATTGTTGTAAGTGAATTGGCAACATTAACTATGAAAGGAGGAACCATTCAAAATAATATAGCAACAGGAAATTCAGGTGGAGTAGATGTAAATAATGGAACTTTTAATTTAGAAAATGGAAATATTATTGATAATACTTGTACGGGAAGCGAGCTAGCTGGAGGAATCGGTGTTTGTTGCGGTGGAAAATTAAATCAAACAGGTGGCATAGTTTCTAATAATAAACCACAAGATAAAGTAATCAATTAATGAAAATAAAAAGACAAGGCTTAATCGCTTTGTCTTACTTCCATAATTACTGGTAAAATCATTGGATGCCTTCCTGTTAAGGCACTAATATAAGGGGATAAATCTAAAATGATTTGTCCTTTTAAATCGGTATAACTATAATTTCCTTTTGCAAAACTTTCTCTTACTATATATGTTACTTTTTTCTCAATTTTATCAATTAAATCTGCATTTTCATTGACCATAATAAACCCTCTTGTTGTAACATTTGGCTTAATAAGTAATTGTTTTTTTAAAGGATTAATATTAATAATAGTCATTAATATTCCATCATGACTCATGATTTTTCTTTCTTTTAGAATCGAAGAACCTACATCTCCTATACGAGAACCATCTACGTAAACATCTCCTGCTGTTACTGATTCGCCGCGTCTTACAATTCCATTTTCAAGTTCGATTACATCTCCATTTTTACAAACAAATATGTTTTCAGATGGAATTCCACAGTCTTCTGCTAGTGACTTATGAGCCGTAAGCATTCTATATTCACCATGCATTGGCATAAAATATTCTGGATTTACAAGGCGAATCATTAATTTTAATTCTTCTTCTTTCGCGTGACCTGATGTATGAATATCACTAAATTCTTCATTGGTAAATACTTTTACACCTTTCAAATAAAGTTTATTGATAATTCGATTAATACTTGCAGCATTTCCAGGAATTGGTTTTGATGAGAAGATAACTAAATCATCATTTAAAAGAGAAATTTGTTTATGAACTCCATTCGCGATTCTTGATAAAGCAGCAAGAGGTTCTCCTTGACTTCCTGTACATAAAATACATACTTGATTTCTTTTTAATGTTTTTGCTTTATTGGCGTCTATAAAGATACTTCGATCTTTAATTAAATTATTTTGAAATGCAATATCAATACTGGTTTCCATACTTCTTCCAAAAGTAACAATTGAACGGTTATTTTTACGACAAGTTTCAACAATATGTTTAATACGATAAATATTAGAAGCAAAAGTCGCGATAATTACACGTCCATAATGTCTTGAAATAATATCATTTAATGTTTCATCTACACAAGATTCTGATTTTGAAAATCCTTCTGATAAAGCATTGGTACTATCTGAAAGTAATAATTTGACTCCTTCAGAACCGATACGCGCGATTTTGTGTAAATCCGCCATAGGGCCTACTGGTGTTAAGTCAAATTTAAAATCTCCTGTTTCAAAAATGGTTCCATTTGGAGTATGAATGACAATGGCAAAACTATCTGGAATAGAGTGGGTAGTCGTCACAAATTCCACTGTAAAATACTTAAATTTTAATACAGAATCTTTTTGAAAAGTTTCTAAATTTTGATATTTGATATTATTATCTTCTAATTTATGACGAATCAAACTGGTTGCAATACCAGGAGCATAAATCGTAGGAATATTTACATTTTGTAGTAAAAAAACAATTCCACCAATATGATCTTCATGACCGTGAGTAATAATAAGGGCTTTAATTTTACTTTCATTTTCTTTTAGAAATGTGACATCTTGAATAACATAGTCAATACCCATTAAATCATCTTCCGGAAACATAACTCCGGCATCAATAATAATAATCTCGTCGTTATGGCTTACTACATACATATTTTTTCCGACTTCTCCAAGTCCACCTAAAGCAACGACTGACGTTACATCTTTTTTATCTTGCATATATAATCTTCCTCCTTGATAAATAAAAAAATAAAAAGTTACTCGCTAGTAGAAATTATAACATCTTTCTTTACTTTTGTCTAGAAGAAATGGTACAATAATCATGGTGATGACATGAAAAGAAACGGTTTTACATTGATTGAAGTTTTGTCTGTGGTGGCTTTACTTGGAATTCTTGCTCTTGTTGCAGGATCTTCTATTTTTTCAGTAATGGAAAATGAAAGAAATAAATTATTAGAAGAACAAATTGCAAATTTAGGAGATTCGGCTTTAAGTTTTGCTATTCAAAAACGTTACTTTTTTGATGTTTGTCCAGAGGGCTTTGATCCTAAAAATCCTACGACATCCTTAAAAAACAAATGCTACCGAGAAATCACAGTTTCACAAATTCTAGAATCAGAGTTATTTGAAAATAAAAATGATTTATGTAGTGATGAAGATGTAGGACCTATTATTGTTTATAAAGAAAAATCAGGAAAAAGTTCTGTTTTAAAAAGTTACGTTCCAGAAGAAATGTGTACATATGAAAGGTGATTACAATGGGATTATTTGATAAATTAAAAAGTATAGTTTCTAAAAAAGAAACGAAAGAAGAAGAAAAAAAAGTATTAGATACTTATGAAAAAGGGTTAGAGAAAACAAGAGAAGAATTTGTTTCGAAGTTAAGTTTATTAGGAGTAAAATATACCAAAGTAAGTGATGAATATTTTGATGAATTAGAGAATATTTTAATCATGGCCGACATTGGAGTAAATACGGTATTTTCCTTTTTGGAAAGATTAAAAGAACGTGTAAAAAAAGAAAATATTACGGATACAAAATATTTAAACGAAGTCATTGTAGATGAGCTTTTTATTATATATGTTAATAATGAGTCTTTATCCGATAAGATTCTTGAGGCAAGTGAAGGACCTACGGTTATTTTAATGGTGGGAGTAAATGGAGTCGGTAAGACCACTACCATCGCGAAACTCGCATATAAATATATAAAAGAAGGAAAAAAAGTGATGATGATTGCCGCGGATACTTTTAGGGCAGG
>CANQRJ010000097.1 GCA_947626215.1 uncultured Bacilli bacterium | reverse complement strand
CGTTGATAGGCTAGAGGTGGAAGCGTAGTAATACGTTGAGCTGACTAGTACTAATAATTCGAGGATTTAACTTATTTAATTTGTTATGAGAAATACATTATCTTGTTTTTAAAGGACAAAATCCTTTATAGGTGACGATAGCCTAGTGGATACACCTCTTCCCATCCCGAACAGAGAAGTTAAGCACTAGAACGCCGACGATAGTGATAAGCGAAAATAGGAAGTTGCCTGTTTTTTTTTGCGTAAAAAATAGGTAAATTGTGATATGATATTTTTAGGAAATAAGTGATTTTTATGAATATAAAATTAAAAACGTTTGAACTTGTTAGTTTATATCGTAGTACAAAAGAGATTCGAGATTATTTAAAATACTTAAATCATGACGAGACTATTACAGAATATCTAAAAGATTTATCTTTATATATTGGAAGGAAAAATGCCTTCTTTATTAAAGAACAAGATGAGTTTATT
Organism: uncultured Bacilli bacterium; assembly: GCA_947626215.1. Lineage (GTDB taxonomy): Bacteria > Bacillota_I > Bacilli_A > RF39 > UBA660 > Ventrenecus. The sequence continues at coordinate 4,659 of CANQRJ010000097.1, read as the reverse complement.
GGCTTTCTTCTTATCGCATCTACGAAAGAAGAAAGGGTAAAAGAGCTTATGTTTGCGATTGATTCTCTTCATCGTGGAAAACATAAAATTTCAAGTCTTTTAAAAAAACTGATTCCTTATCTTTTTATGAATACGGACACTCAAAAACTTTTAATTACACCTATGAATCCAATCTCTAAAACCATCGCGATTGAAAATGGATTTACAAGTGAAGATTTATTTCATTATTATCAAGAAAAAGAACAATTTTTTCAAAATCGAAATTCAATGTAAAGAAGTGTCTCTTTTCATGATTAAAAGTTGCATAGTGAATAGGGCCTGTGTTAAACTAAATCTAGGTGAGAGATATGGATTTTAAATTTACATCAAGGAGTGAAACAGATACCCTTGAATTAGCGCAGAATATTGAAAGCGAAAAATTTCCCAATATGGTCATTTGTCTAGATGGAGAACTAGGAACGGGAAAAACTGTTTTTGTAAAAGGTTTTGCTCAAGCATTAGGAATCACAGAAACCATTACTTCTCCAACATTTAATATTGTAAAAGAATATTTAGATGGAGAACTTCCTTTATATCACATGGATGTTTATCGTTTAGAAGAAAAGAAAGATACCATCGGAATTGAAGATTATTTTGAAAAAGGTGGAATTACCATCATTGAATGGGCAGATTTAATAAAAGAAGATCTTCCTGAAGAAAGATTAGATATTGAATTTAAGTTTATTGATGAAGATACAAGAGTATTAGTCTTCAAACCACATGGTAAAATGTATGAAGATTTATGTAGTTCAGTCCTTTAATTTTAAAGGATTTTTATTTGACAAAAATCTTTTTAACCACTATACTATACAAAGTAAATGAGGTGTGAAAATGGTATCATTATATTTAGATACACATAGAAGTGTCATTGTTTTTGCATTATATAAAGATGAAAAATTATGGAAGAAAAAAGAAATATTAAGTCCTATGGATCATAGTATGATTTTAATCCCGTCTTTAAAAGAATTTCTAGAAGAAAATCATTTGAAAGTAGAAGATTTATCCGATCTTGTTGTCGTAACAGGTCCTGGTTCTTTTACGGGAGTAAGACTTGGTGTTACGATTGCTAAAACGCTTTCTTATTCCTTAAATATTCCTATCAGAGGGTTAACAAGTTTAGAATGTTTTCTTCCAATAGAAGAAAAAAATGTTTATCTATCAATACCAGAAAAAAATGGCTATTTTATTGGAAAATTAGACGAGAAAAAGATTACCAAGTATCTTTATCTATCAAAGGATGAATTTGCCGAATTAAAGCAAATTAATAAGGTTTTAGAGAACTTAGAAATAAATTATGAAACTTTAATTCAAGAAGCGCATAAAAAAGAAACCATGAATCCTCATCAAGTGAATCCTTTTTATGTAAAAAAGATTGAGGTGGAAAAATGATTCGAGAAATGAAGGAACAAGATATCGAAAGAATTTATGAACTAGGCATTTTATTACATGAAAATTTTAAAAAAACTTATGAACTAGAAAAAATGATAAAAGAGCCTTATTTTAAAATCTTTGTATATGAAGATAAAAAGAAAATCTTAGGTTTTATAAGTTATGTAAAAGTGATGGATTCGGTAGATTTATTAGATTTAATCGTAGATCCGAAACATAGAAGAAAGCATATTGCCACGAATTTAATGGATTATATGATTACAAATTTAAAACCAGAAGATAAAATTTATTTGGAAGTTTCGGTACATAATGAAGCCGCCATTCACCTTTACGAAAACTTTGGCTTTGAAAAGATTCATACGAGAGAAAAATATTATGGAGAAGAAGATGCCTATGTAATGGAAAGGGTGATGTTTGGTGAATGATGTATTGATATTAGCCATTGAAACTTCTTGTGATGAAACATCGATGGCTATTGTAAAAAATGGTCATGAAGTCCTTTCATTAACGGTGCTTACTCAAATGGATACACATGCTAATTTTGGAGGAGTGGTACCTGAAATTGCAAGCCGGATGCATACGGAAAATATTACAATGGTATTAGATGAAACATTAAGAAAAGCCAATATGAAAGTAAGTGATGTATCTGCCATCGCGGTCACTTATGCACCTGGACTTTTAGGAAGTTTATTAGTGGGTGTAGAATGTGCCAAAACACTTGCCTTAGTTTATCATAAACCTCTTATTGCCGTGAATCATACCATGGGTCATATTTATGCCAATAATATTGAAAGTGAAATTACATTTCCAACCCTTGCTTTAATTGTAAGTGGAGGGCATACGGATTTACTTATTTTAAAAAGCGAGACCGAAATGGAATTATTAGGAAGTACCATTGATGACTCCATAGGAGAGGTCTACGATAAAGTCGCAAGAGTTCTTGGAATGCCATATCCTGGTGGACCGCAGATTGAAAAATCTTCTTTATTAGGAGAAGATGCTTATGAACTTCCTCATCCAATGCAAGATGATACTTATAACTTTTCCTTTAGTGGTCTTAAAAGTTATATAATTAATTTAGTTCATAATGAACGTCAAAGAAAAAATGAAATAAGAATAAATGACCTCGCCAAATCTTTTCAAATTGTAGCCGTAGATGAGTTGGTAAGAAAAGTAGAAAAAGCCATGAAAAATACAGGTATTAAAAATATGATTCTAGCCGGTGGTGTTTCGGCGAATAAATATTTAAGAAGTGAAATGGAAAAACTTTCTCAAAAATATGGAGTTCATTTTCATGTACCAAACATTTTATATTGTACAGACAATGCTGCGATGATCGGATGTGCTGCATACCCTTTATATAAAGCTCAAAAATTTTCTTCTTTTGATCTTAATGCCAAAAGTAGTGAAAACATAAAAACATATATTGAAAAAGAAAAATAATGCAATGTTTAAAATGAAATATTGCATTATTTTTTTTGCCAAAAATAAAATTTCAAATTAATAAATGAAATATCTCAAATTTGTGCTATAATAAAACAGAACACAATAGAATAAAGGTGGTAGAATGAAGAAAAAAATAGTCTTCGTATTAGGAATTCTTTTTCTAGCATTTTTTTTAACAAGTTTGTCCTATGCCTATTGGATGCAAAGTGAAACTCAAAAAAGTTTTAATGAAATAGGAAGTAAGTGTTTTGAACTTACAATGATAAAAGAAACGGATGGAATTACTTTAGATAAAGTTCATCCCGTTACTGATGAAGATGGAATGAAAGAAGAAGGATATACTTTTACAATTAAAAATACCTGTAATACCTTAGCTTATTATCAAGTGAACTTAGAAGAAATGGGAATAGATACAAAATCTTTACCAGAAGATTATATAAAATTAAGTTTAAATGATAGTAATGGAAGAAAAATAACAGAATATGAAACAGTAAACAAAACAATAGATAATGCTATTGATTCTCATAAACTCACAAGTGGAAGTTTAGAACCAGATGATGAAGTAACCTATACTTTAAAATTATGGATGGATTATGATACTCCTGCCATAGAAGATGTAATGCATGCAACTTATGAAAGTAAAATCAGTGTGATAGCAAGTGAAATCGAAGAAGAAAAATTAGAAAATACAATTGAAGTAACAAGTGAAAGTAAGAATGAAACGTATAGTAAAGAAAAAGAAACATTTATTATAAAAGCAACAAGTAAAAATTATAATATTATTGAATATAGTTTTGATGGAGTAACTTATCAACCTATAACACCAAGTAAGGAAGTAACGATAGAAAAAGAAGAAACCAAAGAAGGAACTTACCCAGTTTATTTTAAAGATGAAGTCGGAAATATCCAAGAAGAAACTTATGAAACAAGTAAGCTAGATCAAACAGGACCAGAAATAGAAGTAAAAGAAGAAAGTGATGAAAATGGAGCTTTATTAACCATCACATTTAAAGATTTAAAATCAGGATTAAAAGAATATAAAATAGAAGATGGAGTAAATACGATTGATCTAGATGAAGGATGGACGCCTGTTACTAATGAAAGTCCAACCATAACATATCATTCAACAGAAAATAAAAAGATTGTAATAGAATCCAAAGATCAATTAGATAATTTAAAAGAAGAAGGGTATGAAATTACAAAAGCAGATATTGAAGGACCTAGTATAATAGTTACAAATCCAAGTGAAGGAGAATGGACGAAAGATGATTTAACAATCACAATAAATGCAACTGATGAAATAAGTGGAGTGGATAAATTCTATTATAAAAAACAAAATGATGAAGGATGGACCGAAATTAAAGATGGAACGATTACAGACAAAAATGGAAAAGCTACAGTAACATTTAATACTAATACAAATGAAACGTATGAATTTAAAGTGACAGATAAAATGAATAATCCAAGTAGTATTGAAAGTACAATAGTAAGAGTAGATAAAACAACACCAAGTATCACGGTAAGTAATTCAAAGAATAATACATGGACGAAAGACAATTTAACTGTAACAGTAACTCCAACAGATACATTTGGAGAAATTAGTAAATCCTATTATAGAGTACAAAATACAGGGAATTGGTTAGAAATCACAAATGGAAGTGTAACATTTAGTAGTAATACAAATGCAACGTATGAATTTAAAACAGTAGATCAAGCATCTAATGAAAGCACTTCAGTCACAACAATCGTAAAAGTAGATAAAACAACACCAAGTATCACTGTAAA
>CANQRJ010000096.1 GCA_947626215.1 uncultured Bacilli bacterium | reverse complement strand
TTTGAAAGTTCCCTAGCATACCAATATTCATTTCCATTATCATCTAAATGTTTGATACTTTCAAAAATACTATCAGTATATTTATCATTTAAAACTTTATTTACTATCTTATTTTTTGATTTATTTACCATACAAGTCACTTCCTTTCATAATTTTTTAATAAATTTGCAAATTTATCCTTCTATATCATTTCTTCTAACAAAATCAGTATAAATCCATTCTGGAGCACAATCAAAAATATAAACAATTTCTTCAATTAATTCATTTTTAGACATTTTATGTAAATAATTTATGGTATTTTTGTATTGTCTTTCTTCATATTCTTCACATTCTTGGTATAATTTTTCTTATTCTTCTTCAAAATTTTTAGCACTATTTGGAACAACACCAAAATAAGTTGCAACAATATGTTTACAAATAATACGTTTTCCATTAGCCAGAGGACAATTGCATGTTGATTTTTTAGGATGTTCTAAATTAAGATAAACATTATAATCTTTATTCCCTGAAACGATACTTGTATATTCGTTATTATTTAATTTCTTTATATTTTTAATTTTTTTACTTTTATAATAATCTAATCCTCTCCAACCACTAGCACTTGTAATTATACTCATCTAAAATCATTACTCCTTCATCTTTATACATCTAATTTTTTATTTTCTTCTAATAGAATAAATTACATTTTTACTTTTTCTAATAGTTTCCTTTAGGCATTTCCGCACAGTTATTTTCATTCATTTTTATCACTTTCCATTTAATAAAAAATCTTTTTCTCATATATTATATCATGTCCGATACTGATTAGTAAATTAATGAAGTTGCATATACTCTTAATATAATTTTAATTTTGTTTAATATCTTGTCCATGTCAAAATAAAAAATGGCACTTAATCTTTATTTTAAGATTAAATGCCAAACTAAATTTATAAGATAATCATTAATACTATTAATTTTTTTTCTTACTCTAATTCATAATTTTTTAATCTAAAGAAATAACTTCATATTCTCTTGTTCCTACGCCAAGACGCTCAGCCGTTTCTACAGTATGAATTGCATGTTTTTCTTCCATACGATTTACAAGAGATGTTTTTCCTTGGTCTTCAGAATTTATAATAGCATCATAACAGCATTGATCTATAGCAACAGGATCTAGTGATGCATAAATACCAATATCACTCATTTCTGGTGCATGAGGATTTGAATCACAATCACAATCAATAGAAATATTGTTTACAACATTGATATAAGCCATATTTTCTTTTCCAAAATAATGAACAACTGCTAGATCTGCTTCTGCCATACTTTCTAAGAAACCATCTTGATCATCCGTATGTCCCCACATTTCATCAGGATCTTTCGTAATTCCTACAGAATGAATCCAAGCTTTACCGTTTCTAGATGCAACCCCAATACTCATATTTTTTAAAGCTCCACCGAATCCTCCCATCGCGTGTCCTTTAAAGTGAGATAACATAAGCATAGAGTCATAATTTTTTAAATGTTCTCCTACTATATTTTTACCTTGTAAATGTCCTTCAGTTGGAACTTCAATCTCCATTTCACTTTCTTCATCTAAAAGATCACAAGGAGCAATATCTAAAAATCCATGATCTTTAATTGCATTCCAGTGACTTTCAGAATCAAATCTTTTTCCACGATAAGCCGTATTACATTCCACAATAGTTCCATTTAACTTTTGAACCAAACCTTTAATAAGTTCTGGGTTTAAATAATGATGTCCTCCAGGCTCTCCTGTCGAAATTTTAACTGCCACTTTTCCTTTTAATTCTCGATTTAATGCTTCATAAATTTTAATTAGACTTTCCGAAGTAATTTCCTTCGTAAAATAAACTTTTGCTTTTTCCATATTCATCCTCTTTTCTATAAATTAATATTAACATAAAATTTTTTTTAATTCAATCGATTTAAAATATCTCTTGCCGCGATTAAACCAGTCGCCGCGGCAACGACAATATTACCTGCTTTTCCAGCGCCATCTCCAACAAAGTAAAGATTATGTCCTTCTAATTTCATATGACAATCTGTTTGAATTTCATTACTAAAAAATTTAATTTCAGGACCATATAATAAAGTTTCACCATTATTTACACCTGGAATTATTTTATCTAATATTTCTAATCCTTCTAAAATGTTATGAATAATACGATGTGGTAAAACCAAAGCCAAATCTCCTGCCACCACATCTTTTAAAGTGGGCTCAATAAAACTTTTATCAATTCTTTTCATATAACTACGTCGACCCATTCTTAAATCTCTTAAAGTTTGTAAAATTGGTTTTCCATCTCCTAAAGTATTCGCAATTTTAGCAATCGATTCGCCATATTCTCTCGTATTTGTAACAGGTTCGGTCAAATCCACTTTAGAAATAAAAGCAAAATTAGAATTCTTAGATTTTTGATTTTTTAAAGCATGACCATTCACACAGATATATCCATTATAATTTTCTTTGGCAACATACCCACCAGGATTGGTACAAAACGTTCTGATTTCATCATCATAAGTAGGCGTTTTAATAAATATTGTAGGGTCATATATCACATTTGTAATTTCTTCTAAAATTTCTTTTCTAACTTCTACTCGAACACCAATTTCAATACTTTGCGAAGTATAAGGAATATGGTATTTATCGGCTAAAAATTGAACCCATTTTGCACCCGTTCTTCCAGGCGCTACAACCACGTAAGTTGAATGAACCGAATATTTTTCATGATTTTTTTCATATTCTACACAATATTCATTCCCATCTTTTGCAATATCTACTACATGACTTTCTTCCATTAATTCTACATGGTTTTCTTTTAAATATTCCGTAAATTTTTCAATATAGCTAGGTAATTTATCACTTCCTAAATGTTTTTGTTTAATCACTAATAAATGAGCTCCTACTTTGGCAATTTTTTCTTTTAACTCATTTGCTTGTTTTTGATTTTTAGGATAAACTTCATCATCCATTCCAAATTGATTAAAAATACGTTCCGTATCATCAATTAAATCATACGCCTCACTTTGAGACATATATTTAAACAAATCACTCTTACCAAGTTTTGGAATAAAGTTTAATTTTCCATCAGAAAATGTTCCGGCTCCTCCAAAACCTGATAAAATCGCACAAGGTTTACAATTTGCACAAGTGCCTGTTTTTTTCATAGGACAAACTCTTGTAGATGCGTACCGTCCTTCATCCATTAATAAAATTTTTAAATTTTTCTTTTTGGTAGATAATTCATAAGCCGTGAATAACCCTGCAGGTCCTGCACCAACAATCACAACATCATACATTTTTTTACGAGTAAAAACTCGATTACACCTCTTTTCAAATAAAATAACTTACAATTTAAGTATATCAAATAAAACAATAAATTTCACCAAAATTATTGAAATAAATAAAACAAGCCCTTAACTTACAAGGACTTGTATATATCTCATGGTAGCGAGGGTGAGGATCGAACTCACGACCCCACGGGTATGAACCGTGTGCTCTAGCCAGCTGAGCTATCTCGCCATAAAACAATGCTATTGTAACATTAATATTTAGAAATCGCAAGACTTTTTTAATTTCTAATTTCAAAAAAATATTAAATCCAATGGGCAATGGTTATTTTTCTAGTTGAATTTTCAAGATAATTATCAAAAATATGAAGAATACTTTCAACAATAGCTCTTAAAATATCGGCACATGTTTTTTTGACTTTTACATGAACAATTTCATTTCTAAGTTCTCTACGAAAAGCATAATCATCCATATAACGACCAATCACATAATCTAAGTCTTTAACCATTTTTACTTCTTCACTACTTTGTATATTTGCTTTAAAGATATAATCTTTATAAACTCTTATTAATTGAAAACTAATTTTATCATCTTTTGCATATTCAAAATTTACAATTCGATGAAAATTAGGGCAATAACTCAACACTTCTTTTTTATCATCAACTACCATTTACTTCTTCCCTACTTTCTATCTTAATAAAAGAATACACCCAAATGAAAAAAAAGGCAAGAAAAAACGAAACTGTGATATAATAAATTTAGAAAAAATAAGGAGGTCAAATGAAAAAGAAAAAATTAAAATTAAAGAAACAAGCCTATTACCTTTTACTAGGTCTAGTAGTAATTATTGTAGCCGTCATTTTAGGAATAAACTTTTATAACGATTCCAAGTATAAAGAAACAAATGAATACAAACTTTTAGAAAAAGGTTACACGACAGATGAAACAAAAATAATACAAGAAAAACTAAAACAAGAAGAAATAGAAAAAATATTAGAAAAAGAAAAAGACGAACGAATTTTACCATTTTTAGAAGAAAAATACTTTCTTTTTAAAAATTTAGATCGTTATTTAGAATATCAAGAAGAAAACGATGAAAAGTCATTAAAAGATATTGTAGCTATTGTAAATGTACATGCCGATTTAAATTGGTATGAAGAAACTTATGATACAGATACCAGTTTAAATGAAAAAATGATTGTCAATAAATTTTATGCCCTCCCAGAAGATTATGTTCCAGAAGACCAAAAGGCTATTTCCTTAGATCAAGCTTATGGAAAAGAAGGAGAAAATGTTTTAATCTCCTATGCTTATGAAAAATTTATGGATTTATGGCAAGCCGCGAAAGAAAATGGGTTTCATTTAATGGTCGAATCAAGCTATCGAAACTATGAAGATCAAAAAGAAATTTACGATAGCAGAAAGAAAAGCCAAGGAGAACGTGCGGCCGATAGCACAGCAGCAAGACCTGGACACTCTGAACATCAAACAGGACTTGTAGTAGATATGACAAGTATTACTGCTCCAACTGACTCTGAATTTAAAGATTCAGAAGAATACAAATGGCTAAAAGAAAATGCACATAAATATGGGTTTATTGAACGTTACCCTGAAGGAAAAACTTATCTGACTGGTTATAGTCCTGAATCTTGGCACTGGCGTTATGTTGGAATAGATGCCGCGACCACATGTTTTAATGAAGACATCACTTACGATGAATATTATGCTTACTATATTGAAAAATAAAAAGAAACCCACAAAAGTTTCGGCTCTAGAATTTCTGGTGGGAAGTAAATTTTCATCAAGCCTAGATAAAACCTAACAAAAAACAGGTATTTTAATGT
>CANQRJ010000095.1 GCA_947626215.1 uncultured Bacilli bacterium | reverse complement strand
AAAATACAAATCATGATAAAAAAGATAATAATGGTGATATATTTCATAAGTTGTAAAATAAAAAATCTTTTACTCATAAAGACCACTCCTTTCAGAAAAAATAAGAAGTGGTAGGCACTAGCCACGAATGACTTCCTGAAATGATCATAACATACATAAGAAAAGAAAATCAATAGTAAAATGATAATTGCCTACACATCAAAAATCGGTAACATTCAAAAGTGTAAATTGACATCGGGGGGGGGGTTGCATGATAAAATCATTCTATAGAGTAGGGTGATTTTTTCATATGAAATTAGAAAAATTTAAAGAAAAAGATAACAAAAAAGTTGGAATCATTTTATTTACAATCACTTGTGTTTTATTAATAAGTGGAGTAATTTTATATAGAACATTTGCAATATTTGAAACAAATGATATTTTTAATGTCATAAATGGAACAGTAGAAGACGTAGGAGACATTTATTTTGCATTTTATAAAGATGGAGTAATTCAAAAAGAGATTCCTAAAAAAGAAGATGGTTATGTCTTAGATGAAAAACAAAGTTACTGTGGTGTTTTAGGAAAAAAAGATGAAACTATTAAACTTACTTTAAATCAAGATACATGGGCAATAATGGTGACCGGAGTGAAAACATCTAGAACAAAATGCAATATATATTTTAAAAGTAATTATGATGTAAAAGTTAATGATGAAAATTATTCAGTATCTACTAGAGCTAATAGCTTAGAAATTTCTAAGGAAGGAAATATATTGTTATGTAATAATGGAATTACTGCAAATGAAAATAATAATAAAATTGTTTTAAATCATATTACTAAAGATGGTATTTGTAAATTTTATAGTTCATCAAGTGATGCTTTAGAAAATGTTGATGATTCTGAAAATTATATTTTATTTTTAGTTGATGAAACATTGCAAACAAATCAAGAGTGGACTATTTTAGCGAATAAAAAAGTTACATTTGACTTAAATGGACATAATCTTACTGGAAATTTTATAAATTTTGGAGATTTAAGTTTAGTCTCTAGTAATTCTAATAAAGGAGAAATATCTTTTTATAGTAATGATGAAAAATATGAAATGATTTTAAACAAAGAAAATTCAATATTATCGCTTTCAAATATAAAACTTTTAACTAATGTTACGGTTGTAAATGGAACTGAAAAAATATTGAATGTAAATTTTTCTGAACTAATTTCAGAAAGTATACTTGATCATTCTACTATACTTACAAGTGGTGAAGTAAATGATATATTAATTTCAAATTCTAAAATACAAGGACCACATGGGATTGGCGGTAGTGGTGGAGTAATAACTGTTATTAGTAGTGAAATAATTGGTACTATTGAAAATGCAATTTCAGTAAATGATGGCTACAAAGCTAATATTACAATAAAAGACAATTCTAAAATAACAGGGTCAAAATGTGGAGTTTTACATGGTGGTTATGGAACTTTAAATTTGGAGGGTACGATAAATTCAATTCCAATTATTACCGGTGAAAAAAACTCGGGGATATATGGTACAAAAATATTGCTTGAATGGAATTACGGAGAAATATTCGGAAAAACAACTAGTGACATTCTCTCTACATCTACTGTTACTAGAACCGGAACAACCATAACAACAGAAGATAAAGATGGTATGAAACATAGTTATTTAGAATAGTCTAAAACTGCACAACAAAATTGTCAAAAACTGCACAACAAAATTGTCAAAAGTGAAAAATTATTATTGAAAATGATGCTAGCCAAAAACAAAAAATAATTTTAAATCAAAATAATCAAATGATATTTTATAAAAATAATGAAGTGGAAAAAATTGAAGACAATTTTCTTTATTATCATGTCACATTAAAGAGTATTAAATTGTCAAATGCAAAAGAAATAGGAAATTCCTTTCTTTGTGAAAGTCAACTTAAAAAAATAAGCTTACCAAAAGCAGAAAAAATAGGTTTTGAATTTCTAAGTCATTGTAAAGAATTAAAAGAAGTAAATATACCGAATGCAGAAGAAATGGAAAAATTTTCTTTTCTAGAAAATAAAAGGCATAAAATACTTCTCAAACTAATCGTATCAAATAATTTAAAGGAATATGTTAAAGATATATTGAATGATGAGAGAAATATCTTAGAAGAGCAAGAAAAGAAAATGGTTATTCACTTACATTTCAAAAAAGAGTTTAAATTTTGTTACATTTTTAATGTAACTAATCAAAAACTAATTCTTGCAAAAAGAAGGAAAATGTGATAAAGTGTATACAGATGAAGGAAACTTCATAAAATAAAAAGTGGAAGTCATTAGTGTTGGTATGCTAATGCCTACCTTTAAATTGGTTGGCATTTAATCTTTCAACGAAAGATTAAGTGCCGTTTTTATTTTGAAATTGCCCGGATAATGGACAATAAACAAACTGTGATAAAAAAAGTTATTCCAAAGATGTAACGCATAAGATGTAAAATAAATATTCTTTTGTTCACATTGACCACCTCCTAAAAAAATAAAAGGTGGTAGGCACTAGCCACGAATGACTTCCTGAAATAATCATAACATACATAAGAAAAGAAAATCAATAGTAAAATGATAATTGCCTACATGTAAAAATGATAACATTCCAAAGGTGTGGAACACTCGACCTGTTTATCCAGTCCTTTATTTAAAAAATGGAGTTTAAATCATCTCTGGAATAGGTAGTTCTAATAATACTTTTAAATTAGCTCAATTTATTAAATAACGTTTTTAAAATTTGCATAATGAAAGAAATATCTTAGAAGAATAAAAAATGATTCAACTTATACTTCAAAAAAGTTTTTAATTTCATTAAAAATGGCAATTTTTTTCTTGACATACATACAATGAAATGATAAGATATCATTGATTTTTAAATCATGGTTTTACTTCGGTGAAACCTTATTTAAAGAAATGTTTGATACACCAGGGTGCGTGTAAATAGGAAGGAGAAATTTATGGCTACTATTAATCAACTTGTAAAAAAAGGAAGAAGTAAGAAAACTAGAAAGAGTAAAAGCCCAGTTTTAAATGTAGGATTTAATACAATTGAAAGAAAACAAACCAATACAACAAGTCCTCAAAAACGTGGTGTTTGTACTCGTGTAGGAACCAAAACACCAAAAAAACCGAACTCAGCATTACGTAAATATGCACGTGTAAGATTATCAAATGGAAGAGAAGTCGATACTTATATTCCAGGTGAAGGACATAACTTACAAGAGCACAGTGTTGTATTAGTTCGTGGAGGACGTGTTAAAGATTTAATCGGTGTTCGTTATCACATTGTTCGTGGAACATTAGATACACAAGGTGTTGCAAATCGTAAACAAGGACGTAGTAAATACGGTGCTAAAAAACCTAAAAAGTAATAGAAAAATAAAATAGAAGGAGGAGAAGTTATGCGTAAAAGAAGAGCAGAAAAAAGAGACGTATTACCTGATGCAATTTATAATTCAAAAGTTGTTACAAAACTTATGAATCAAATTATGTTAGATGGTAAAAAAGGAACCGCTCAAAAAATTCTTTATGAAGCATTTGATATCGTAAAAGAAAAAACTGGACGTGATGCTATAGAAGTATATCAAGAAGCTTTAGAGAATATTAAACCAGCACTTGAAGTTAAATCTCGTCGTGTTGGTGGAAGTAACTATCAAGTTCCAATTGAAGTCAGTGATGAAAGAAGTCAAACACTAGCTTTAAGATGGCTTGTAAATTATGCAAAAACCAGAAATGGAAAAGGAATGGCTACAAAGTTAGCTAATGAAATTATAGATGCTGCAAACGGAACAGGGGGAGCAGTAAAAAAACGTGAGGATACTCACAAAATGGCTGAGGCAAATAAAGCATTTGCTCATTATAGATGGTAGGAGGGCTAAAATATGGCAAGAGATGTTACAATTGATAAATTAAGAAACATTGGTATTATGGCACATATTGATGCCGGAAAAACTACTTTTACAGAACGTGTATTATTCCATACAGGAATAACTCATAAAATTGGAGAAACTCATGATGGAGAATCTCAAATGGACTGGATGGATCAAGAAAAAGAAAGAGGTATTACTATTACATCTGCTGCAACCACAGCACATTGGAAAGGATACCGTCTAAATATTATTGATACCCCAGGTCACGTAGACTTCACAGTAGAAGTTCAAAGATCATTAAGAGTATTAGATGGAGCAATTTGTTTACTTGACTCTAATGCTGGAGTAGAACCACAATCTGAAACCGTTTGGAGACAAGCAACAGAATATAAAGTTCCTCGTATGATTTTTGCTAATAAAATGGATAAACTTGGAGCCGATTTCGAGTTTACTTTAAAATCTATTGGACAAAGACTTGGAGTAAATTATAAACCAATTCAATGGCCAATTGGAGCTGAAAGTGAATTTAACGGAATTATTGATTTAGTAACCATGAAAGCTTATCATTATGATGGTAAAGAACATGAAGAAGCAACTGAAATTGAGATTCCAGAAAACTTAAAAGCTTTAGCAGAAGAAAAACATATTGAACTTATTGAAGCAGCAGCTGAATTTGATGATGCTTTAATGGAAAAATATTTAGAAGGTGGAGACGTAACTGTTGAAGAAATTAAAAGTGCCATCCGTAAAGGAGTTTTGGCAGCAGAATTCTTCCCAGTTATGTGTGGTAGTGCCTTATCTAATATGGGGGTAAAACTTGCCCTTGATGCAGTAATCGATTACATGCCTGCACCTACCGATGTTCCATCTATTGAATGCTATGATCCAAAAACTGGAGAAGATGTTTTACGTCATCCAAGTGATTCAGAACCATTCACAGCTTTAGCATTTAAAATTATGGCTGATCCATTTGTAGGTCGTTTAGCTTTCTTCAGAGTTTACTCTGGACATTTAACAAGTGGTTCTTATATTATTAACTCTACAAAGGGTGAAAAAGAAAGAATCGGACGTATCTTACAAATGCACGCAAATAACAGAAAAGAAATTTCTGAAGTTTATTGTGGTGAAATTGCTGCCGCAGTAGGACTTAAAAATACAACTACAGCAGATACCTTATGTGATGAAAAACATCCAGTTATTATGAAAGGAATGGAATTCCCATTACCAGTTATTGATGAAGCGATTGAACCAAAATCAAAAGCAGATCAAGAAAAATTAGGAACCGCTTTACAAAAATTAGCTGAAGAAGATCCAACATTCCGTTATAAAACAGATCCTGAAACAGGACAAACGATTATTAG
>CANQRJ010000094.1 GCA_947626215.1 uncultured Bacilli bacterium | reverse complement strand
AAAATTTGACACATTCTAAACCATGTGTCTCTAAGATTATAATAGGGATAAAAAATTATCTAACTGTAAAACTCGGGGAATTATTGTTTTGTGTGTAGCAATGAATTTATGGCTGATTTACAGATTTATTAATATTTTACATATTCTATAAAAATTATGTCAAAAAATGTGTATTTAAATTATTTTAACAAAAAAATTTTTTAAATACACATTTTTTTTGTCTGTTCACTAGATTTTATTTGAATAGTATGGTAAGATATTAATAGATATTATATTCAAACTAAATTAATTTATTCAACCTAGGTAAGATTACCCAAAAACAAAATTCGCGATTCGAGGTGAGGAGAGTTTAAGTTATTCAAGATAAGAAGCTAACAACTTATTAAGTTATCATGAATATAAATTTTTAACTAGTAAATAATAAAAAAATAAAGAAAGGAGTTACTATGAAAAAATTTAAAGAATTTGAATTAACTGAGAATTTAAAAGACTTTCAAGAAAAAACAAAAATAGAAATTGAGTTTGACATAAGCATTGATGCAAATTTAATACTAGAAGATGCCACAGTTAAATATGATAGCAAAAATGGATTTATAGACATAGAAGGCAAAAATGCAAAATTTACAATAAATACTACTTTAGTATGTGGCTACGGTATAGAAAATAACGAAATTTATATCGACTTAGAAACATTATTAATAAAAATAAAAAAAGCTGTATAAATAAAAAATACCTACAATTATATTAACTAATTGTAGGTATTTTTGAGTATATCGGATTAACTGTGTAAACTAATTCAGACACCACAATTTTTTTAATCATGGTATCTGTATCATAGTTGAATTCTAGTTTACACAATATATCCTATATTCTCATCAAAAATTATTTATTTGAAAATTTTTGCTTTGCTGCATCGATTTTATTTTGTTCTGCAATATCTGTTTTATACCAGCCTTTTTCTGCCATTAAGTTATATAGTTTATTTTGAATATCTAGGCAAGTATTTAAAGCATCTTTAAATGCAGAATGAACCTCAGCAGTTGTAGATTCTAGGCTTCCATGTAAGTACAAGTCACATACTCCTTTAAGTATTAATAATTCTCTTTCCATAACGTCTTTGTCTTCCATTTTTTCACTTTCCTTTCTTCTTATAATAAACTTAAAAATTTGTCAAATAATTCTGTATGCTTTGCTTCTAAGTCCTTCATGTAAGATGCAAGTGAAGCATCTGTTAATTTTGAAGATGCCATTAAACTACTGCTTTTCATAAAACATTCATGAGATAATGCATCTTCAACATATAAAAGCTCTTTACATGTCATATTAAAATCACCACCTAAAGTTAATATTTCCAATTTTTCTAAATCTATACAATAATTTTGAAACGAATTACAAGTAAAATTTACATAATCTATTGAAAAAAATGATTTTATGTGATATTATATATAAAAATTACAGAAAAAGGTGATATTATGGTAACAGTAGGAGAAGTAGCAGATTTTCTTAACGAAAAGACAAAAAAAGATATTAACTATATAATATGCACATTTTACGAATTAAGAGTAAAGAAAAACCTTTCAAAAAAAGATACAATACAATTTTTAGATTATAGTAAAGTAAGACTAAATAATTATGGATATAAAGTTTTCTTTACAGGGCAGAATTACATATATCAAAATTCAAAAAGAACAGTACAAGACAATGAATTAATGGTTGCAATAAAGACAGAATATTAAAGCTTTAAAACCATAGCTAAAAAAATCCAAAGAAGGGAAAGTGAAAAAAAGATGGAAGAAAAAATGTTTGAAATAATTCAAAACTTAATAAAAGAAAAGAAAATAAGTGAATTACATAGTATGTTAGATACTATAAACAGTGCAGACTTCCCGTCCCTATTTGAAGAATTAGAAGAAGAAGAAATAGTAATAATATATAGACTATTAACCAAAGAAAAAGCAGCAGAAATATTTGCAGAGCTAGACTCAGACATACAAGAAAAGCTAATAAATGTATTTACAGACAAAGAGTTAAAAAATGTAGTAGACGAGCTATTTATGGACGATACGGTAGACTTAATAGAAGAAATGCCAGCATCAGTAGTAAAAAGAATATTAAAAAGTGTAGGAGCAAGTGACAGAAAAGTAATAAACGAATTATTAAACTATCCTGAAGACAGTGCAGGAAGCATAATGACAACAGAATTTATAGAATTCAAAGCAGATAATACAATACAAGAAGGATTTGACATAATAAGAAAAACAGGTTTAAAAAAAGAAACAGTATATAGAGCATATGTAGTAGACAATTCGAGAAATCTACTAGGGTCAGTAGACATAAAAGAAATGTTAATATCAGATAGAAACATAAAAATCAAAGAAATAATGGAAAGCAATCCAATAAGTGTATTAACATCAGTTGACCAAGAAAAAGTGGCAAAAATGTTTGACAAATATAACTATGTTGCAATGCCAGTCGTAGACAAAGAAAATAGATTAGTAGGAATAGTAACAATAGATGATGCGATAGATGTTATACAAGAAGAAAACACAGAGGACTTTGAAAAGATGGCAGCTATGATACCAAATGAAGACACATACTTTAAAACAGGGGTATTAACACATGCAAAAAATAGAATAATTTGGTTATTAGTATTAATGTTATCATCAACATTTACAGGAGCGATAATAGAAAAATACGAAGCAGCATTTGCAGCAGTGCCAATATTAGTAGCATTCATTCCAATGATAATGGACACAGGAGGAAACTGTGGTTCACAGAGTTCAACACTTATAATAAGAGGGTTAGCATTAGATGAAATAAAGATTTCAGATGTATTTAAAGTAATTTGGAAAGAAATAAGAGTGGCAATAATAGTTGGAATAATACTTGCATTAGTTACATCTGTAAGAATATATTTTCAATATGGAAGAGTTTATGCGGGGCAAACAATTAATCTTTCGATAGTAGTTGGCTTAACTTTAATTGCAACAGCATTAATTGCAAAATTAGTGGGAGGAGTACTTCCAATGATTGCTAAAAAACTAAAATTAGACCCTGCAATTATGGCAGCTCCGTTAATTACGACGATTGTTGATATGTGTTCAATACTTGTATTTTTCCAAATTGCAGTAAGAGTAATGAATATATAATTTTTATAATTTTTGAATAATTTTTAATTTTAAATAATATATATGCAAAGAACATATTTTTATTTAAAAGGAGATTTTATGAAAAAATATAAAAATGTATCAAATTCAATCAGCACAATAATAGAATATGCCAGAAATAACTCAAAAGAGTATATATTAGTTATACTAATCTTTATTATTGGCTTATTTATGGGAGTAATGTTCATAAATAATAGTTCAGAAGAAAATGAAAGAATTATAGTAAATTATATTATTGATTTTACAGAAAAATTTAAGACTATAGAAAATATAGATAAAGCAACTTTAGTTACAGAATCAATAAAAAGTAATATTTTATTAGCATTGATTTTGTGGCTTGCTGGGACAACTATAATTGGTATGCCTGTAGTTTTAGGATTAATATTATTTAGAGGATTTTGTTTAGGCTTTACGATATCTTCTTTAACATATACTTTTGGCGTAGGAAATGGAATTTTATTTTGTTTGTTAGCAATATTTTTACAAAATATATTCTTTATTCCCGCAATTTTAACGATGGGAGTAAGTAGTATTAAATTATATAAATCCATAATAAATGACAGAAGAAAAGAAAACATAAAAATAGAAATTATAAGACATACAATTATATCATTAATAATGCTAGGAATGCTCATATTAGCGTGTTTTATAGAAAATGAAATATCTGTAATGCTTTTAAAAATAGGAGTAAAATATATTAAATTTTAATGCTAAAATAATTCAATTTTTTAATATAAGTTTGATATATTTCTTTGTTACAATTCAGTAATAGTTCAAAAGTTGAGAATGAAACTAATATATATCATTTCGAAATACCGCGTAAGCGACCAAACGAGCGCTAGCGAGTGCGATTGGAGCAACTTACAGACTAGAAATTTTTAATCGTAAGTTGCGACACACAAGGTATAAGAAATGATATATATTAGTTTAAGGCTCAACCTTTTGACTGTTAGTAAAATGTAACTTTTTTTGAGAAAAAAATTGGAAAAAATGTAAAAAAAGTCTTTACAATTTTAAATTAGTTTGGTATAACATATACATACCTTATGTAAATAGTTATTACATAAAATATATAATTATGGAGAATAGCGATGGAAAAACAATTAAAACAATTTTTTAAATTTCTAGAGACAAATAAAAAAGCCTCGAATAATACAATACAATCATACAAAAGAGATTTGGTGCAATTTCAACAATACATATCAGAAATTAACAAAAAATACAATAAAGTGACAACACAAGAGATAAAAGAATACATAGAGTATTTAACAGAACAAGGGAAAAAGCCATCAACAATATCAAGAACAATTGCATCAATAAGAGCATTTTATCAATATGAAATAAAAATAGGAAAAATATCAAAAGACCCAACAGAAAATATACAATCACCAAAAATAGAAAAAAGAATACCATGTATATTAACATCAGAAGAAGTAGAATTATTGTTAGACCAACCAAAAGATGTAGATTTAAAAGGAACAAGAGACAAAGCAATGCTAGAATTTGCATATGCAACAGGAATGAGAGTAACAGAAATAATATCATTGAATATAGAAGATGTAAATTTAGAACAAAAAATAGTAATATGCAAAAATAACGGAAAACAAAGAGCTATACCATTAGGAGGAATGTCGCTTTCAGCTTTAAAAGAATACATAGAAGAAGCAAGAACAGTATTAGTAAAATCAGAAAAAGAAAATGCACTATTTGTTAATTTAAATGGAAAAAGACTAACAAGACAAGGGTTTTGGAAAATAATAAAATATTATCAAGAGCAAGCAAACATAACAAAAGACATAACACCGCATACTTTAAGACATTCATTTGCAACACATCTTTTACAAAATGGGGCAGACTTAAAATCAATACAAATGATGTTAGGACATTCAGACATATCTTCAACTCAAGTGTATATGCAGTTTCAAAATAATGAGGAAATAAATGACATATATATAAAATCTCATCCAAGAGCATAAAAAGTACATAGCTTTTACATAAAATAATCACATAAAAATTCATAAAATAATTACATAAATTTACATAAAACCTTGAAATAAGAAAAAAAATATGTTAACATATATAAGTAAAATATAAAACTAATAAAAAAGCAAAGTAAATATATTGTAAAATTTGAACAAGAGAAAATGACCAAGGCTGGAAGTCATTTCAAA
>CANQRJ010000093.1 GCA_947626215.1 uncultured Bacilli bacterium | reverse complement strand
ACAAAGTGTAAAGTAAATTTCTATTTTAATTTGCACATTTTTGTTCTTCTTTTGTTATTTTAAATTTTTGATTTATAATTATAATTCTAAATTCATTTTATGAATAAAATTTTTATTCTTTAAACGTAATGTATTTAAAACAACCGTTAAACTACTTAAAACCATAGCCAAACTTGCTAACATTAGATTTATAGAAATTCCTATGCCCTTTAATAAACCCATAGCAATAGGAATCATTATAACATTATAAAGAAAAGCCCAAAACAAATTTTGTTTAATAGTCCTCATTGTTTTTTTACTAATTGCAATTAATTTTAAAATACTTGTTAAATCGTTATTCGTAAGTATGACATTCGCACTATCCATTGCAATATCTGTCGCACCTTTAAAACTTACACCAATGGAAGAAGAAGTAATAGCTATACTATCATTGATCCCATCACCACACATCATAACTACCTTTTTTTCATCTCTTAAATTTTTAATTAAAAGTGCTTTTTCTTTAGGTAGCACATTGGCAAAAACTTGATCGATATGAAGCATATTACCTATTCTTTTTGCCGTAGCTTCATGATCTCCAGTAAGCATGATAGTTTGAATATTCCATTTTTTTAATTGTTTTATTACTTTTTTCGCATCACTTCTAATAACATCATTTACTGCAATAAGTGCTAAAATTTTCTCATTCGTGGCTAAATAAATAATACTATGTCCTTTTTCTTGATATTCTTGTTCCTCTTTTTCATATAAATTTTTAATTTTCAATTTTTTTAATAATTTTGAACTTCCTAAAAAATACATTTCTTTTTGAATTTCTCCTGAAATGCCAAATCCAGTAATATTTTTAAAATTTTGAACTTTAAAATTATTTTCTTTTGAATCATTTGAAAAAGCATTAGCAATAGGATGATTAGACAAAGATTCCAAACTTCTTACGATTTTATAAATCTCTTGATCAGATAAAGAACTAAAATTTAGCATTTTTACTACTTTTAATTTTCCATAAGTAAGAGTCCCCGTTTTATCAAAAACAATAGTATCAACATGACTAGCTTCTTCTAATATTTTACTATCTTTAACCAAAATTTTATTGGAAGCACATAATCCTTCACTTACAATGATAGCAAGAGGAGTTGCCAAACCTAAACTACAAGGACAAGCAATCACTAAAACGGAAACAAATCGAACAAAAGCCTCTTCAACAGGTAATCCAAAAAGTAGAGAACCTATAAATGAAAGAAAAGCAAGTACAATGACAATAGGTACAAAATAACCTGATACTTGATCTGCAAAAGTAGAAATTTTAGGTTTCGTATTAGTCGCGGACATAACAAGTTTTACAATCTCAGAAATAGTAGAATTTTTTCCGATTTTTAAAGCTTTATATTCAATATATCCATCAAAATTCATACTTCCGGCAATAACAGAATCTCCAATATTTTTAGAAACTGGTTTACTTTCCCCTGTGATAAAAGATTCATCTACATGAGATTTTCCAAAACTAATAACTCCATCCACAGAAATTTTTTCTCCAGGTTTTGATACCACAGTATCTCCCACTTGAATTTCATCAATAGTAACAGTTTCTAATTTTCCATCTTTTTTTAAAGTAGCAGAAGTCGGTGTAATTTGTACAAGACCTTCTATAGCCTCTTTCGTTTTATTTTTACTTATAAAATCAATATATCTACCTAATTTAATAAAATAAATAACAATTGCAGTAGATTCAAAATATAAGTTCATAATTTCTTCTTGATGTCCCAAAAAAACTAAATACATAGAATAAACACTATATAAAAAGCTTGTAATAACTCCGATACTAACTAAAGTATCCATATTTGGAGTTTTATGAATTAAATTTTTATATCCATTTTTTAAAATATCTCTTCCATACCACAAAAATAAAAGAGACAAAAATAATAAAGTAATCATATAATTCCAAGGATATTTTTGAGGATTCAAAAAAATAATACTAGGAAGATGAAGCATATGTCCCATCGATACATACATAAGAAAAATGGCAAGAATCGTATATATAATAAATAGTACCGTTTCTTTTTTTCGAATTTTATCTTTTCTTATTTCCTTAAATTCTCCTAAACTTTTAAATCCAGCATCTTCTATAAATTTTTCTAAATCTTCTTTTTTTAATTTTTTTTCATCATAAGCAATCGATGCACTTGCTAATACTAAATTTACAGAAACTTCTAAAATTCCATCTTGTTTTTCCAAATATTTTTGGAGTCCACTAGAACAAGCCGAACAAGTCATTCCATCAATCGATAAAATAATTTTTTTCATTTAATCCTCTATAGTATAACCTAAATTTTCAATTTTTTCTTTACACTCATTCTCATCAATTTCTTCTTGATAAGTAATGGTTACTAAATTTTTTTCATGACTTGCTATAACAGAAGAAACGTTTTCGATTTTTTTTAAAACATTCTCCACTCTTTTTTCGCATCCTTCACAAACCATTCCATTTACTTTTATTTCTAATGTTTTCATAATATTCCTCATTTCCATACATATTATATACCTTCTTTAAAAAGTTGTAAACAAAGGAATTTGGATAAAAAAAGAAGAAATTTTATTCTTCTTCACAAGAGCAACATTCACAGTAAGAGGAGCCATAACGATCGGCAAGTACCATAGCCCCATAAATGGTTTCTTTACTGATCACTACAGGTTCTGCTTGTAAAAGATTCGAAAGAGATGCTTTTTCTGCAACTTTCATAAGATGTTCTTTTGAAGTATCAGTAATTCCTAATTCTTTAAAAGTAGTAGGAAGTCCAACGTTTTTACAAAAATTTAAAACAGTTTCAATTTCTTCCATATCTCGATTTTCTAAAAAAAGTAAAGAAAGAGTACCAAAAGCAACTTTTTCACCATGATAATAATTTTTTGTTTCTTCTAAGCTTGTTAGGGCATCATGAATTCCATGCGCGGCAGAGCAACCCGTACTTTCAAAACCAAGTCCCGAAAGTAAGGTATTGGCTTCCACTACATTTTCAAAAGCATCGCTTAAAACTCCCATTTCTACGGACTCCAAAGCTTTTTCTCCATCTTTTAATAACGTTTCCAAACAAGTTTTAGCAATAGCTTGTCCTGCTAAAGTAGGACGATATCCTCTTCCCACAAAATTAGCTTGTTTACTTTCATAACAAGCACGCGCCTCAAAATAAGTAGCAAGAGCATCTCCCATACCAGAAACCAAAAGTCTTGCAGGGGCATGTAAAACGATTTCGGTATCTACTAAAACGATGTCAGGATTTTTCTTATGAAAACGTTCCGAATCATGAATACCATCTTTCGTATATACAACGGATAAAGCAGAAGTAGGTGCATCTGTAGACGCGGCAGTAGGTACAATAATAACAGAACAAGATAAATCATCTGCAATAATTTTAGCCGTATCAATTGTTTTTCCTCCACCAATACCCACGACAACATCAATGTTTTTTCCTTCTAACAAATTTTCAATTCGATCAAATTCTTCTGTACAAACTTCTCCCCCAAAAGCATCAATGATTCCTAAATCTCCTACAGTTTGTTTCATTTCATCAAATAAAAATGAATCAACTAAAATATAGGGATTTTTTCCAAGTAAATCCACATAATTTTTTAAATTTTTAATTTCTCCAGGGCCTTGAATATATTTATTAGGTGCCCCAAAACCTCTTACATTATCTACGTATTTTCCCATTTTTTTTCATCCTCTTTTCTAAGAAGATTGTAACATAGAAAAGAAGATTGGAAAACAAGAATTATGTAAACTTTACACAAAAAAATCGTTTTTTGAAAAACGATTATTATTATTTTAAATTTTGAAGTAATTCATCTTTTTTCATAGTAGAATAACCTTTTATATTTTGAGCTTTTGCAATATTTTTTAATTCTGCTAAAGTCATTTTACTATAATCTTTTTCAGAAGATACATCTTTTACTTCCTTTGTTTCTTCTTTTACTTCTTTCTTTTCTACTTTTTTACCACTTTTTAAAGCGTCTTTTGATATTTTTACTAAATCACTAAAAGATGCAGGATTATCAATTGCAAGTTCAGATAACATCTTACGATTAATTTCTACACCTGCAATAGAAAGACCATTCATAAATTTTGAATAAGAAATATCATTTTCACGGCATGCCGCATTAATACGAGTAATCCATAATTTTCTAAAATCACGTTTCTTTTGTCTTCTATCACGATAAGCATAGGCTCCACTATGAAAAACTTGCTCTTGAGCCGTTTTATATAAACGATGTTTACTTCCAAAATAACCTTTGGCTTGTTTTAATACTTTTCTTCTTCTTGTTTTTGAAACCGTGCCACCTTTTACTCTTGCCATAATTTACACCACCCTTTGTTAGATAACAGATTTAATTCTGTTAGTCTCTCCTTTACTTAATGTTTTTTGGTTACGTCTTTGACGTACTTGCTTAGCACTATCTTTGCTTGTTTTATGATTTCCACCACTTACTTTGTAAGATAAAGTTCCATTTTTACGTTGTTTAAAAACTTTACTACTTGCTTTGTGGGTTTTCATTTTTGGACCTTTAGCCATTTTTCTTTCCTTCTTTCTTTTTATTTTTTAGGTGCTAGAATGAGAAACATATTTTTTCCTTCTTGTTTCGTTGGAGTATCAATTGTACTTTCCTCACTCAATTGTTCTGCAAATCTTTCTAAAACTTCACGTCCTAATTCAGGATGAGCCATTTGTCTTCCTTTAAAACGAATAGAAACCTTAATTTTATGTCCTTTTTGAAGATATTCTTTTGCATTTTTGATTCTTGTTTCAAAATCATGAATATCTATCGTAACAGACAAGCGATATTCTTTCATCTCTTTATTGGTTTCTCTTTGCTTTTTCAAAGCCTCTTTTTGTTTCTTTGATTTTTCATACTTATATTTGTTGTAGTCAATAATTTTTCCTACAGCAGGAGTCGAATTTCCACTCATAAGTACTAAATCAAGGCCTGCAAAATTAGCAATGGTTTTGGCATCTTCCAAACTCTTAATTCCTAAGTGCTCTCCATTAGGACCAATTACCATTAATTCAGATACACGGATCTCATCATTGATTGGTAATTCTTCTGTTTTCTTTGCTATAAAAATGCACCTCCATACAATAAAAGGTAGATACACAGTATCCACCTTCACAAACTTTTTCAAAAAAACTCACGATTTTCTTAAAAGCTTTATACCTAGCACTATACGCGCTCAGGTGAATGGTGGATCCATTTCTTCCTTTTTTTATAACAAAATAAATTGTACATGATTATTTTATGTTTGTCAAGAAATTTTAGATCAAAATATGGCAATCGCATAAAAATAATAATGTAAAATTTGATATAATTACTTTTTAAAATTAAAAAAATCATGTATTCTT
>CANQRJ010000092.1 GCA_947626215.1 uncultured Bacilli bacterium | reverse complement strand
ATTTTCGTTTTAATTCGTAATGCCAACATTACCCATAATGAAGGCAAAACTTCATTAAAACTCAAATCTTGTCAATATCACCTCAATTCAATATCCAATTACATTTATCATTATTTTACCTTTTGAATTTTATAATCTAATTATACAATTTTGCAAAGAAAACATTATCGTTTTTCTAGTATTTCCCTAGTAAATTTTCTAATAAAATTTGTTAAAACTAAATAGTAATTGAAGTTAAATTGTCACAATGAATTTGCTATAAAGTGTCTATTTTTTTATTGCTTTAGAGTAATTGACAAAGTATTTTCTTCCGATATAGCTCTATCATAGCAATTACAGAATTCGTTTAGTTTTTCTAAATCTAATATTGACCAAACTGGCATATCTAAATCTTGTTTTATTAAAAAATCATCTAATAGACTTGTATCATATCTCATTGATTTTAATATTTCTATGAATTTAGCTATTTCCTTAGCATTGTCATTTTTAAATAATCTTAATTTGCCAAAATGTGATAGTGTAATTTCTCTATAATCATCATATATAGCATCATCTTGCCAAGTCGTTTTTAAATAGCCTTTTTCATCTAATTTTCTCAATTCTTCTTGTTGAATTTTACATAAAACATTATCCATTTGATCTTCTTTAATACCAGAAAGATGTTCTATCTTCCTTAGCATAAATTCTTCCATATCAAAATTTTGAAAATATTTTCTAATATGAGTACCTGCTATTTGTTCTAATCTTTTTCTTAAATTTGATTCATCTAAATTTAATCCGTTTTTTAATGATATTTTACTTTCTTCTATTTCAACAAAATCTTTTAAATAAAAGAATTTCATATCATCAAGTTCATCATTAGGATATTTTTTTAAAAAATCTTTTGCTAACATTAAAATATCTAAGCTAGAAACCTTTTCAAAATTTAATAATGCACCTGCAATTAATTGCTCAGTGTGTAACATTGTTTTAATCATAATTTAATCCTTTCTTTTGTAATGTTAAATATTATACTATAAAAATGTACATAAATGATAAAATTTTTGAGTAATTTATAAAATAAAATTTTGTTAAAAAAAGTGTTAGGTGTTATACAAACTAAATAGATCAGAAAATTTATATATGGTCAGTGTGATAAGCATATTGATAATAAATCAAATTTATGGTTTGTGTTTATACCTATAAATTGTAAAAAAGCTCTATCTGAAATGTCGGATAAAGAAAGAAATAATAGGCCTAATTATAGAACAAGCACGACAGAAAAATTTATTAATTGGTATAAACTAAATTATAAAAATGACAAAAAAATAGTTAAAAAGTATTAATATTTATTACTATTTTTCTATTGATTTTCATTTTATATTTGAATTCTTTACATATTTTTCATTCTCTATAATTTTTGCATTTACGACAACAAAATGACAACTTTTCTTTCAATAAATTGTTTTTCCAAAACTATTACGATATAATTTGATTAGATAAATAGTAGGAGGAAAAAATGAATAATAATTTATCGAATGTAAACACCTTTGAATTAGACAATTTAGATTTATCACCAGAACAAATTTTAAGTTATTGGACACCAGAGAAAAAAAAGAATGCGATAGCTATTGACACATTCTTTGAACCAGAACTTGGTCTTGTAGAAGGAGAAAATGCCGCGACAACAGAACCAAAAGAAGCCGACTTATCTAAAAGGCCTTTTGAAGCAGGTGGAAAATTATTTTTTACCTTAGACAATAAAGACTTTGTGGGAAGTGCAAGTATTGTAGGACAAAACAACATTCTTTTAACCGCGGCCCATTGTGTTCAAGATAGTAAAACAGGAAACATTGCAGAGAACTTTCTTTTTTCTCGTTGCTTTTCAGGTGAGTCATCATCCGAAGATATTGCTTTTAAGAAAATCGTTTTAAAAGAAAATTGGGTTAAAGAAAAAAGTCGTAGATGGGATTATGCTTTTGCTATTCTTGCTTCAAATTCTAATGTTTCGAAACCACTTCAATATGCCGTTAATATGGATTTAATAAACAAAACAGTAAATGCATTTGGTTATCCAGGTAATTTTTTTGAAGGTGCTCAAATGGTTTTCATCAATGGTTCTGTAAGTAAATCAGGAAATAACTTATGGCGATTACCAGGAAATAGAATGCTTACCGGGTGCTCAGGTGGTCCATGGGTTTTAGAAGATAATGAAACCGTAGTAGGATTAAATGGAGCATCAACAACTTTAAAAACACCTAATGTATTATTATCTCCAGTATTTGATTCTGAATTTGATAATCTTTATCAATATGCTGCATCTCTAGCAAAGGAGAGTGAATAATATGAATTCTGTACGTTACTTTAAATTATTAAACGGAGGCGCTTTCGTTGCTCAAATTGTTATTGAGTATCGTGAAAGACAAACTGACGACAAAGGAGATATAAGCTATGAAGCTCAATGGAAAACTTGGTTTACACCAGGATATAGAGATATTTTACAATTTGCCGAAAGAACAGTTGATTTATTACACGATTCTCCAATTCCCGATGGTTCTCAAGTAAGAATAAATGTTTTCGTGGCCGCGGGTACAAGTGAACCAGCAACTGAACAATTTATTTATGATAAAACAAGTGGATCTATGGCTTGTTATAATATTACAGGAACTACACTAAACAATCAAGTTTCTCTATTATATTATCAGTAAACTTAAAAAGAAGCCAAAAACTTCTTTTTTTTATTTCTATTTCATTAATAGAAAAGATGATATTTGTATTTAATTACTTATATCATCTTTTTTATTTATTGTTCTAAACTAAATGTTAACAAATCAAAACAAGTTTTTGCTTCTTCTTTAGAGTTTGGATTGCCTAAAAGAATACCTGTATTGGAATTTTTAACTTTTATAACATAATTATATTCAGAATTATTATAAGAATAAAAAACATAATCAATGTTGTCCTTTGATCCTTCATCAATTACTTTTGCTAAAGAATCTGTTTTTGCCGAATTTACATATTTGTTATATGCACTGCTAGTTATAAATGTTCCTTGGCTTAATGTATTTCCATCTTTAGAAATTGTAAATGGTAAATCTGAAGATAAGTCATAACCATCTGTTGTATCAAGTTCAACTTTTATTTTATCACCTGTTTCAACTGTAAAAGTATACGCTTTATTTGATGTACATCCTGTTATCATTAATAAAACACTAAAAATCATAGCCAAAGAAATGATCTTCTTTTTCATTTTAATCCTCCTTTCATTATCATTATATCACAACTTTACGCAGGCGACATATTTTTTCTTTCTTTTATGAAATAATCTTTACTAGAAAGGATGCGATATACTTTGACTAGAAGATATACTAAAGAAAAATTGTCGACTATTGTAAGAAAAAATATAAAAAAGTATCGTTTAATGAGAAATTATACACTTCAAGAACTTGCAGATTTAACTGGCTTAACTCATGGATATGTAAGAGATTTAGAATGTTTATCCATAGATAAAACACCTTTGTTAGAAACTATTGGAAAATTTGCTAATGCATTAGAAATTGATATTAGACAATTATTTGATGAGATTAATTAAGTAAACTTTTTGAAAGTTTTCTTTTTGTTTGTTGGATATTCTTATAATAAGTTTGGAGTTTATTAATCAATTTTGTTTTTAAATTTGTTAAAAATAATGGATAATTAAAGTGCAAATGTTTAGAAGTTATAAATCTTTTTAAACATAATATGGTTAAAGGGACAAGGCTAAACAAAATAAATGATTTTTGTGAAAAAATACAATTCAAGTTTGTGGTGCATGGTCGGTGGTTTTTTGTTAAATATTTTTTCATGGATCCAAAAGTAGATTCTATTTATATTCTGGATTTTTTTTGGATTGTTTGCTCTTAAAGAATATATTAGAAACTCTAGAATGAAATAAAGGTTTTGTATAATGCAAAGTCTTTTTAATTTAAAAAAGCAATAAAATTTAGTTTTCAACTTTTTCTTCATGTGTTATATTATTAATAGGAGTTGATAAAAGTGGATGAAAAAAGAAAAACAAATATTTTTCCTATTTTATTAGGAATTATTGTATTATTATTTATTGCAGGCGCGATTGCCATGGGATTTTTGTATTCTTCTAAAACATCAGATCAAATTTTTGAATCAGGAATTGATAAAGTTTTTAATCAAATTTTAAAAGTAATGGATGTAACAGAGTTTAAAGAGATTGATTTTAAAAAAAATGATCTTTCGTTAAAAGGTGATTTTCATTTTGATACTAGTTTAAATAAAGAAGAACTAAATGATTTCAAAAATTCAAAATATCATTTTGAATTAGATGAATCTGCAACTAAAAAAATTATTAAATACCAAATTTCTAAAAATGAAGAAAATGAAAATGTTATCAAACTAAAACAAGTGATTCAAAATGACAAAAGTTATTTTTATTTGCCAAGTCTATTTTCTACTACTATTGAAATGGATTCAAATTTTTCTTTTTTGTTTCAAATAATACAAGATAGATCTACTTTAAGAGAATCAGAAAAAAATCTGATTAAAGATTTAAGAGATTCTTTGGTAGAGTCTATTGATAAAACTAAAATTACGATTCGTAAAAATATTTTGAAAGAATATAATGGAAAAGAAGCCAAAACGGCAGAATTTGTTTATACAATGAATGAAGAAAATAAAGATGAAATGAAAGGTGCTATTCAAAATGTTTTAAGAAGCCATGAAAAAGATTTTGAAAATCAAAAAGAACTTTATCAGTTACTTACAATGCAAGTGAACTCTGTATTTAGTTTTATTGATCAAATAAAAGAAATCGTAGTTACAACAACAGGAGTCTTACATGATGTGGTAGCTATTGAAGTTCAAAGTGAAAATGACGCGATTTATTATGTTGATTATAATAATAAGCAGATGGTTTCTTTTAATGGAGTTCAAATCGAAATATCAAAAGAAGGTAAAGATTTAGTCTTTAATATGGAGATTCAAGATATCAATGGTACCATTCGACTTCATTATGACTTAGATAAAAATAAACATACTATTGACTTTACCTTATCTCTTCATTTGACTAATAAAGGTGAGACTTATGATTTTGCATTTGATGGGACGCTTGATTATGAATCTAGTGTAGAGGAAGAAGAAATCACAGACTCTAAAAAACTAGAAGAAATTACTTTAGAAGAAAACGAAATGTATACAAAATTTATAACCAAAATTCGTGAATTTATTTTAGAAAATATCAAACTTAATAATACCAATTATTTTGCTTAGATATGGAAATAATTGGTAACGAAAATTTTTGAAAAAAAATGAAAAAAAATGTTGACAAAATAGTTACTTTCGGTTAGTATATAAATCACCAATTCACTTGAGAAGGCGAATTGGTGCTAGTATCACACTAGTCAACCCCTTTTT
>CANQRJ010000091.1 GCA_947626215.1 uncultured Bacilli bacterium | reverse complement strand
AAAAAACTTTATGATAATTTTTTTCTTTATATTTCATAAAGTTCTTCTTTTTATTTTAATTTACTCTTTTTTTCTGTCCTTTTTAATACTAAATTCAACATCTGATTTTTAATTTGATCTTTAAGTTCTATTCTTTTTTCAGATAATAAAGTTTGAGATTCCATTTGTCCTTCTTCTAAATAAGTTTTTAAAGTAGATTTCCACTTTAATAAATCATCATGTTTTCTTTGATATTCAAAAATTTCTTCAACAGAGGCAGGATTTTCATAAAACATACTCTCATTGATATCATTAATAGGTGTTTGTTTTTTTATTCCAAATACATAAATTCCGTTTTTTAAATTTCCTTCTAGATCAAAAAAATATTTATTTTTATAATCAAAATCTTGATTTTCAATAATAACATACAAAGAAGGAATTTGCATACCAGTTAAAAGTTCCTCCACATATCCTTTACGTTTTATATTTCTAACTATTATTGGTTCCAAAATATCTAAACGATTATCAGAATGAAAAACTCCATTTTTAGGTGCATAATATTTCCAATCAAATAACGCTTCTTTCGGTTTTGTAGGTTTGCATAAATACATTTTATATATCATAAATATCACTCCTTTTGTCAAAACATTCTAACATATTTTTCCTTTATTTTCAAATAAAATAGCGAAAAATCAAAAAAAATAAAACGATCTTCTTAAAAAAAATATCGCAATAGTGAAACGAATAACGTATAAATAAAAAACAAATGAGAAAATTAACTGAAGGAGGTACCATGAATTTAGAAAGAATAAAATTCTATCGAAACCGAATTGGATATTCTCAAAATCAATTAGGTAAAATATTAGGAGTGAGTAAATCAACTCTTTCAAGATGGGAAACCGGAGAAGAAACAATTCCTTTAAAACATTTAATAAATTTTTGTAATTATGCTCAAATAAACTTGGATTATATATTAGGATTATCTGATAAAAAAATAACGATCAAAAAGAAAATCATATTAGACAAGAAATCGATAGGTCAAAAAATGATCTTACTTCGAAAAAAAGAAAACCTGACTCAAAATGATGTAGCAAAAATACTAAACACAACTCAATCCACTATATCTTCTTATGAAAATGGAAAAACGACTCTCCTAACTGCATTTCTTTATGACTTATGCGTACGGTATAAAGTATCTGCAGATTGGTTTTGTGATAGTAACGAATTTTGAATAAGCCGTTTTCCAATATCATTTTAGCATATATCACAATAGAACACAAGAAAAAAACTAGACACGTCTAGTTTTTTAGCATGCTCTTCTTGTTACAAGCCGACTAATGGAAGACCCAATAGATTTTCCAATATCAAAAATCAACTGAAAGCCATCAACAATTGCATTGATCATTGAGGCCGTGATTCCGCCACCAATAACATTCATAAGTTCATTTGGTTTTAATTTCATAACATCCCTCCTATTATTTATTACATGATAGTGGTCTAGTAAGTCCGTCCAAGAATCCTCCAATAAACGTAATGACTCCAATTAAAGCACCACCTATAAGTGCCCAATTAATTCCTCCTCCAGAGATAGCCATTAATTCATCTTTACTCATTTTTCTCACCTCCTTTCAAAGAATTCAATAAAATAGTTATTAAATTTTCTTCTTTCTGAATCAATTTCACTTCAACAGTTTCTTTTAAATAAAATTTTTGTTTTGGTACTTCAATTATTAAATTTTGAAAAGCTACAGAACCTTCTACAAATACATTTCCAAATTCTTTTACTCGTAAAGGAATTTTTTCTTTATCTAAATATAAAAAAGAATCATTTTTTATTTTTTTAGCCTCTTTATAAGATAAAACAGTTTTTATAGTACAAATGTCTTTACTACAATCATATACTCCTTCGAAAGGATAAACAGTTTGTATTTTATATAAAAATAAACTAATGACAAAGAAAAGAAAAAGAAAAAAGAAACAAAGAGAAAAAATTCGATATCTAGGTTTTTGCTTTAAAATAGCATAAGTATTATGATAAATGCTTTTTGTTTTCAAAATGAATACTCCTTTCAAATAAATCATGATGGTCTCTATGACTAATATAAATTAAAGTTTTTCCTTTTAAGAACTTTCTTATTTCTTTTATAATTTTTATTTCTAATTTTTCTTCTACTTCACTTAAACACTCATCTAAAATATAAATACTTCCTTCTTTTAATAAAGTCCTCGCCAACAAAATTCTTTGTTTTTCTCCTCCAGAAAGAGTAGAATCATTTATAAAAGATTCATAACGAAGAGGTTTATTAGCTACAATGTCTTCGATCTCACAAGCTTCACAAACTAGATCAAATTTCTTGTTTTTTTCACTTCCTAACAAAATATTTTCTTCAATAGTTCCAGATTTTAGATGTTCTTTTTGACTTAAATACATAACAGACGCTCGAATTTCAGATAAACTATAATCCTCTAAATCTTTACCTTGAAATGTAATAGTTCCCATATAATCTGCTATTTCTTTATGTAATATTTTACACAAAGTACTTTTCCCACATCCACTAGAGCCTTCTAAAAACACATGTTCTTTTGCTTTGATCTTAAAAGATAAATTTGAAATAATTTCAATAATATCATTATAAGAATAAGTAATATTTTTTACTTCGATAGTTGGAACAGGAATGGGAACTTGAGTAATGAGTTCTTCTTCTTTCAAATTGATCCATTCACTTAATTTTGTAATAACTCCCTTCATGTAATAAAACTTGGGTCCAATATTTGTTAATTCTTTTAATGGAGAAACAAAATAAAGATATAAGCTTTGAAATACTAAAAAATCATAAATTGTAATCGTTTGATTTCCAATTAAATAAATGCCATAAGTGACGATCACAAAAAACAAAATTTCCAAACAATTTTCTCTTACAAATTCTATCAAAAATGCTTTTCTCGTTTCTTTTGTTTCCACAGAAATATGTTCACATAATACGGATTCCATATCTTCTATCATCTCTTTTGTATTATTTAAATGTTTCATCGTTGGAAACATTTTTATATTTTCTATAATAGAATGATTCCAATTTTTAGTACTTTCCATTATTTTTATAACTATATGATAATAAAATTTAGAACTAATGAGTCCAAAGACAACATAAAATAACATACATATGACAATAACTATAGTTAAATGATAATCAATAAGAAATAAAAAGATAATCGAAAATAATGCAAGCGTTCCTTCCATAAAAAAAGTAATACAAGTTGATATAAATAAATTTTTCATTTCTTGAGCTTCATCTATTCTTGTTAAAATATCTCCTTCTTGAAACGTTTCAAATTTTTGCAATGGAATTTTTAAAAAATGAGACATAAAAGAATATAAATATGTAACATCAATATTTTGCTTTAAATAGATTTTCAAATTTTCTTTTTGAAATGTGAATACAATTTTAAAAATTGTAAAAAACGCAAAAGTAACTACAATGGGCATCATTTCATTCCAAGATAAAAAGGTAATATATTCCATTCCAATTTTAATATATAAACTTGAAAAAATGGTTAAAATAGAAACAAGAATACTTAAAAAAACTATCTTTAGTATAAATTTTTTTTCTTTTTTCAAAATTTCAAATAAATGAAGAAAAATATTTTTTTGTTTAGGAATACGAGGAATAAAATATCTTGGAATAGCTACTAATACGACACCATCCCAAATTGACTTTAATTCTTTTTTTAAAATGGTTCTTTTTCCTGAATTAGGATCCATAATAATCACATGATTTTCATTTACTTTTGTTAATACCACAAAATGTTGCATTCCATTAGATAAGACAAAATGTAATATAGCAGGCAAAGGTATTTCTCCTAAATGATCGATATCGCTTTTTTCACCATAAGAATCAAATTGATATTTTTTTAAAGTTTCTACTAAATGATAAGCAGTGGTACCAGATTGATTCGTAAAAGTATCTTCTCTAAGTTTTTCAATAGGAACGTGTCCACGATAAAACTCAATAATATATTCTAAACAAGTGACACCACAATCTTTATAATCACGTTGTAAAATTGACTTCATAAATTATCCTCCTACTTATATATACCGAAGAAATCTCTCATTTCCTTTTTTTTAGTAGAATTTTTTTCAAAAAAGTCTTATTTTACATCCATTATTTACAAAAATCGCTTTTAATATTTACATTCGTTTTACATTGCTTTAAAAAGACAATACAATACGAAAACTTGTATTTGGATAATTAGATCCAGAATAACGATCAACATTAAAAATACCGGCTGATACTCCATTATAGTATGGACCACCACGTAAAACCCACGGATTTCCTGTTACAGGCATTAACATTCCATCAGCATAAAATGAACTACAAAAATAAGGAATTGTATAAAAAGGGCCTAGTTCTTTTGTAGCATCTCCAAAATATCCTCGTCGTAGTAAATCTGTTTTCCCATAATCATATAAATCATAATATTTTCTAGAAGGCCATTCAAATCCTATGTCATTTGATCCTTCTCCATTAGAATAAAGACCTTTGAAACCTGAATTTAAAGTAGAACTAAAGCCTGATGTAGGTGCCGCGTTGGTTTCACTTGATTGCATCACTCCCATCACATACTCCCAAGCACTTCCTGACATATCATAGATACCATAATAGTTTTCCGTTGTACTTGCAACATTGCTTTGTGAATTATAGTAACTCCAACCGTATGTGCCATCAAAACCAAGTTCAATAGATTCATGTTTACTACATGATTTATTGGTTTCAGTATAACCACAAGTAGGATCTTTATCTGCAGAATAACCTGTAACAAAAATTTCATTATTATTAATTCTTGGTGCAGTACAAGATGTATTATTACATCTTCCATATTTACTGTTTGTTAAATAAGCAACTGCTCCCCATTCCATATTTTTCATCATATGGCTTTCTAGTTCTCTTTGATAATTATAACTTGTATAAAATGCATTTCCTACTTGAATGTTTCTCCAACTATAGACATTGGGTTTAATTATGACTTTTTCTGAATTATTTTCATTTATTTCTGCTCCACTTGTAGACCAAGTTGTTGTATCTGTAATCTCTGATGTTAAATCACTATTTTGATTATACCCTGTTTCAAATTTTCCAACCCACATTCCATTACAATCAAATGAAGTGAAAGCAGGATGAGTAAGCCAACTATCTAAAGTAGATCCATTAGATGAGGTATCTTTGTTTTTATCTTCAAAAATAATTTGAATTTCTTTTTGTTGATTTAATTTAGATTCATTTGTTGCATTTGCTTCTATATTTCCCAAATCTTCTTTTGCTCCAGTATAACTATCTGCTTCTCCATTCCATATTTGATATCGATATCTTGGAATCCATACTAAGTATGATTCTATATTACTTTCAGGTATCTCTTCATTATTTTTGTATGTTTTTGT
>CANQRJ010000090.1 GCA_947626215.1 uncultured Bacilli bacterium | reverse complement strand
TTATTATCACATCTTCGGTTCCTAAAATTTTGATGGCAAATTGGAATAACTGTCACACTTCTATTTTAATTGCACATTTATTTTTTTTAATTCCAGTAAACACTTCTTGTGCTTTTATAAGTTTTTTGATACAATAGGAATGTATTTAAGGATGGTGTATATGGAGAATACAAATCTTTTTAATGTTTCTGAATTAGAATCTGCAAATGCGAGACTTATTTTAAAAGAAGTCTATCAAATATTAGAAGAAAGAGGATATAATCCCATTAATCAATTAGTTGGTTATATTTTAAGTGGAGATCCGGGCTATATTTCTAGTTATAAAGATGCAAGGGAAAAAATTACTAGCTTAGAACGTGCTGAGCTTGTGGCTTATATCTTAAAAGAATATTTAAAATGAGATATTTAGGTTTAGATTTAGGAACTTCTACATTAGGAGTTTCTGTAAGTGATCGCACCAATATGATTGCTAGTCCGCTTATTACTTTGAGATTTCCTTCTGAAGATTATGAAAGTGTTCTTTCTTCTTTAAAAAAAATTGTCGAAGAAAAAGAAATTACAGATTTTGTTTTAGGATATCCTAAAAATATGAATAATTCCGAAGGTTATGCAACTAAAAGAACAGAAAATTTTAAAGTTTTGTTAGAAAATAATTTTCATTTACCTGTACATTTAGTGGATGAACGCTTAAGTACTGTTGAAGCCGAAAAAATATTATTAAGTAGTGATACGAGTAGAAAAAAAAGAAAACGTCAAATTGATCGTCTCGCCTCATCCTTAATATTAGAAACCTATTTAAAAAGAAAAGAGGAAGAAAAATGAAAGAAAATGCAATAAATCAAAGTGTTTTTATGATTAAAGATGAATCTGGAAAAAATATTGAATGTGAAGTTTTATTTACTTTTGATTCTCCAGAGACAAATAAAAGTTATATCATTTATACAGATAATACAAAAACTGAAAGTGATGAAATTAAAGTTTATGCTAATATTTATGATAAGACAGGCGCGAATAAAAATTTACTACCTATTGAAACCGAAGAAGAATGGAATACCATTGAATCTATTTTATCAAAATTAGAAGAAAAAAGTGGGGAATCAAAATGAAAAAAGTGTGGATTGTAATTGGTGTGATAGTAACACTTCTTATTGTAGGAGTCGTAGGTTTTTATTTTTGGGGAACAAGTGCCAAATCAAATCAATCAAATATTGTAACTTTTATCATTGAACCAGGGACCTCAAAAACAACCATAGCTAAAAATTTAGAAAATGCAGGTCTTATTCGTAGTCAATATGCTCTAGATATGTATTTATTCTTTTCTAAATCAAATATACAAGCAGGGGAATATGAATTAAGTCCAAGTATGAGTCCATTAGATATGTTAAAAAAATTTGAAAGTGGGGATATAAAGATTCATTCAGTCACTGTGACATTATTAGAAGGAAAACGCTTAGAAGATTATGCCGAGACACTTGCAAATTCTTTTGGATTTACCAAAAAAGAATTTATGGATGCCGTAGATAACAAAGAATTTGTAGAATCTCTTGTAGGAAATGAAGATTATTGGTTTTTAACAGAAGATATTTTAAATTCAAACATCTATCATCCTTTAGAAGGATATTTATACCCTGATACCTATGAATTTTTAGAAAGTATGACCCCAGAAGAAATTGTAAAATCTATTTTGAATTCTACTTCTAAAAAATTAGAAAGTTATAAAGAACAGTTAACAAATGGAAATAGAAAGATTCATGAATACTTTACCATGGCATCTATTGTAGAGAAAGAAGCAAATACCTTAGAAGAACGTAAGACAGTTTCTCAAGTCTTTTATAGTAGATTAAATGCAAATTGGTCATTAGGAAGTGATGTAACTGCATATTATGGAGTAGGGAAAATTTTAGGAGATGATATCTCGATAAGTGACTTAAATGATGTCAATCCTTACAATACCCGTTTGACAGATGGCCAAATGAATGGTAAACTACCTATTGGACCGATTGCTAACCCAAGCATTACTTCCATTGAGGCGGCATTGGATCCAAGTGAAACAAACTATATGTTTTTCGTAGCTAATGTTTGTACAGGAGAAGTCTTCTTTCAAGAAACTTCCCAAGAATTTTATAACAAAGTTTATGAACTACAATCTGTTTGTGACAAAAATTAAAGGTGTGTGTATTAAAAAATGAAAGAATTAATCATGGAAATGGAAGAATATGCGAAAGCGCATAATATTCCAATCATGCAAAAAGAAGGCATTGCTTTCTTAATGAAATATATAAAAAGTAATCAAATTAAAAATGTTTTAGAAATTGGAAGTGCGATCGGTTATTCGGCTATTTTAATGGCATCTAGTAGCCAAGAAGTAAAAGTAACTACTATTGAAAAAGATGAAACTTGTTACATGGAATGTTTAAAAAATGTCAAAAAATGTGGTTTTGAAAATAAAGTAAATGTAGTTTTTCAAGATGCCTTAGAAGTTAATTTAGCAGAAGGAACTGAATACGATTTAATTTTCATTGATGCGGCTAAAGGTCAATATCGTAAATTTTTTGAAAAATTCCAATTTTTCCTAGCTCCAAATGGAGTTATCGTGACAGATAATTTAAAATTTCATGGATACGTTGGGAAAAAAGAAACAATAGAAAGTAAAAATTTAAGACAATTGGTAGGAAAAATTGAGTCTTATATTGATTTTTTAAATACCAATGAAGAATTTGAAACCAAATTTTATGATATTGGCGATGGCATTTCTGTAAGTAAGAGAAGACAAAATGAAAAATAAGTATTTAGTTATTCCAAATGGTATGCCAAGTGTTGATTCAAAAAGTTTAGAAATAAACTTTCTTTTTCCTGTGAAAGGATTTTGTGTGGGATTCACTAGAGAATATGAAATCGAAAAGATTCCAAAAGAGGCCTATATTTATATCAATCGCATTTTAGATCAAAAAAGTATTGAAGCTTTGAAGGAAAAATTAAAAATTTATTCTTTTGAAGGAGTAGTCTTTGAAGATTTAGGAATTTATGAACTTATAAAAGATACTAAAATGAAAAAAATCTTTTTTGCAAGTCATGCGAGTTGTAGCTTAAAAACAGTCGAAACTTATTTAAGATTTATGGATGGAGTGATACTAAGTCCCGATATTACAGAAGAAGAAATAACAAATATTACTCATTCCTTAAATAGGGTAGGCGTGTATCTTTATGGACCTTTACCTTACATGTATTCTAGAAGACATTTAGTAAAAAATTATCAAACTTATTATGAATTAGAATCCAATACTTATTTGACCATTCAAGAAATGCAAACAAAGAAAAAATTTGTTTTAATAGAAAATGAATATGGAACCGTTGTTTTTGATGAAAAAGTGTTAGATGTAAAAGAATTATTAAAGGTGAATGCGCATTTTTATCTTGTCAATTTTGATTGGGAAGAAGATAGGGACTTTAAAACCTTATGGAGTGAATTTCAAAATCAAAAAAATACAAATTCTACGATGGGATTTACTCATCAAAAAACGATATACCGTTTACCAGTGAAAGGCGGTGACTCTAAATGATAGAACTACTAGCACCTGCCGGAGATTTAGAAAAATTAAAATTTGCTTTTCATTATGGAGCCGATGCCGTATACATTGGAGGACAAAACTTTAGTTTAAGAGCCAATGCCAAAAACTTTTCTTTAAAAGAAATCGAAGAAGCTACTATATATGCTCATTCTATAGGAAAAAAAGTATATGTTACTGTAAATATTATTTTACATGATGAAGATGTAAAAGGTTTAAAAGAGTATTTAATAGAACTAAGTAAATATCATGTAGATGCAGTCATTGTAAGTGATATTTATATTGTATGTCTCATTCATGATTTAAAAATTCCTTTAGAAGTACATTTATCCACTCAAGCAAGTGTACTTAATTCTTATGCCGCGGAGTTTTATAAATCTTTAGGAGTAAAACGAATTGTTCTTGCAAGAGAATCCACGAAAGAAGATATTAAAAGAATAAAAGAAGAAACAGGATTAGAATTAGAATGTTTTGTTCATGGAGCAATGTGTACTTCCATTTCAGGAAGATGTGTTTTATCCAATGTCATTACAAATCGAGATGCAAACCGTGGAGGATGCGCCCAAATATGTCGTTGGACTTTTGATACGGATGGAAAACCAGATTTTTCAATGACAAGCAAAGACTTAAATATGATTACCCATATGAAAGAAATGATGGATTTAGGAGTAAATTCTTTTAAAGTGGAAGGAAGAATGAGAGGCATTTATTATATAGCAACCGTGATATTAAGTTATCATCGTTTGATTCAAAAAATAAAGACTAATTCACTCACTGATAAAGATACTGCTTATTATCTTAAAGTTTTAAATCGATGTGCGAATAGAGAATCATCCCCTCAATTTTTTTCCAAATTTCCAACGGAAAAAGAACAGTATTTTTTAGGAAGAAAAGAAGAATCCAATCAAGATTTTTTAGGATTAGTCACGAATTATGAACAAGATGCAGGGCTCGTACAAATTGAATCACGTAATTATTTTAAAATAGGCGACGTGGTTGAATTTTTTGGACCTAATATTGAAACTTTTTCATATACCATACATAAAATATTAAATGATTCCAAAGAGGACATCGAAATTGTGAATCATCCTGGAAGTATCATCTACCTTCCAGTGTCAAGTCCTTTACAAAAGTATGATATGATGCGTCTAAAAG
This sequence comes from uncultured Bacilli bacterium, assembly GCA_947626215.1. Taxonomy (GTDB): domain Bacteria; phylum Bacillota_I; class Bacilli_A; order RF39; family UBA660; genus Ventrenecus. The sequence continues at coordinate 749 of CANQRJ010000090.1, read as the reverse complement.
TAATTGACAAATAAAATCAATTATAGTAATATTGTTTTTAATGAATTTTAAGGAAAGTGAAGATGAAAAATGAAACAACAATCTATCGTGCTAACGGCACAAGGTTATTTAGAGTTAGAGGAAGAATTAAATGAACTTAAAAATGTAGTTCGTCCTCGTGTAATTAAAGATTTAAAGGATGCGAGAGCTCAAGGAGATTTATCAGAAAATGCCGATTATGATTCTGCAAGAGATGAACAAGCTCAAGTAGAGGCTCGTATAAAAGAATTAGAGTACAAACTAGAACATAGCACCATTGCCGAGAAAAGTGAAAAAGGTGCAGTGGCAGTAGGATCTACCGTGACTATTTTATATGAAGATGGAGAAAAAGATACTTATCAAATTGTAGGTTCTTTAGAAGCCGACCCATTTGAAAATAAAATTTCTAATGAAAGTCCAATTGGAGTTGCCGTGATTGGTCATAAAAAGGGTGAAAAAGTAGAAGTATCTAGTCCAAATGGATCCTATGAAGTAGTGATTGAAGAAGTGAAATAATAAAAGGTAAAAAACAAAAATTTTACCTTTTTTAGTGTGCTGTGCATGTGTTATATAGACAGATAAGGTTGCCTAACAAACTAAAGTCCAAAAAATACTTCAGATTACAGTGAGAATAAAAGAAAGTTTTTGTTGAACTATTGACAAGATTTGAGTTTTAATGAAGTTTTGCCTTCATTATGGGTAATGTTGGCATTACGAATTAAAACGAAAAT
>CANQRJ010000089.1 GCA_947626215.1 uncultured Bacilli bacterium | reverse complement strand
CGACGGGGGGGGGGTTGTATGATAAAATCGTTCTATAGAATAGGGTGATTTTTTTTGTATGAAATTAAAATCGTTTAAAGAAAAAAATAATAAGAAAATAGGAATTATTTTATTTACAATCACTTGTATTTTGTTAATAAGTGGAGTACTACTTTATAGAACATTCGCGATATTTGAAGTAAACAACAACTTTAATATAATGAATGGGAAAGTAGAAGATCCAGGAGACATTTATTTTGCTTTTTATAAAGATGGAGTGATTCAAAAAGAGATGCCTACTAAAAATGAAGGCTACGTTTTAGATGAAAATCAAAGTTACTGTGGAGTCTTAGGAAATAAAAATCCAGATATCAAAGTATCTATGACAGATGATGAAATGATACATATTTTAGGAGTCACTACATCAAGAACAAAATGTAATTTATATTTTGTAAAAGGAGTCTATATCTTAGGAAAAGGAATTCCATTAGTCAAAGAAGGTAATGGACTATATGAAGTAAAACATGATAATGTAACAGGAACGGCAAATGATAAAGGTTTTGAAACAACGGAGTACCGTTATGCAGGAGCGAGTCCACATAATTACATAACATTTAATGATGAGACATGGCGTATCATAGGACTAGTGAATGTCATGACAAGTGAAACTACTGTAGACCAAAGAGTAAAAATTGTTAGAAATGATAGTATTGGAGAATATAGTTGGGATTCTAGTATTTCTAGTATTAATAATGGATATGGCATTAATGAATGGAGTGAGTCTGATTTAATGAAATTATTAAATCCAGGGTTTGAAACGGAAGTCAAGGGAGGAAGTTTATATTACAACAAAAAAAATGGACAATGCTACACAGATAGATATGAAACTTTTGAAAATTGTGATTTTACTAACACTGGCTTAAAAGAAATATATAAAAATATAATAGCAGATGATATTTTATGGAATACTACGAATAATGATACTACAAGTTATACTGAAATTAGCACCATTAAATATTATAATATAGAAAGAAGGAAAGAATCTCCAAAAATATGTAGCCAGTCTGTTACATGTAATGATAACGTTACACGAAATGCATTATGGAAAGGAACAAATGAAAAAAAAGCTTTAGTAGGCTTAATATATCCAAGTGATTTTGGTTATGCAATAAGTGAGGAAACAGATCGCAAAAGAGATGAATGTTTAAACAAATACATGTTATCTTTAGAATCACCATGTTCAAATAAAAATTGGTTATTATCGAAAAGTGATCAATGGTTATTAACGACAAGAGCAGATGATACGACACATGCAGAAACAGTACTTAGATTAATTACTGAAGGACGTGTAACAAATATATCAGGATCAACAAAACTGGGAGTAAGACCTGCCTTATATTTAAAAAGTAACGTAATAATTCGTGATGGAACAGGAGACATAAACAATACTTTTAAAATTCAAATAAATTTATAGTCTTTTCATTTTTCATATTTTTTAGTACAATAACTCTGGGAAGTGAATTATGAAACCTGAGTTTATCACAGAAGTAGATTGGAAATGTTTAAAAGAAAAATATAATGATTTAAAAAATATTATAGAAAAGCTAAATCATCATTATCCAGTACAATATTTAATTGGAAATGTAGATTTTTATAATTGTGACATTAAAGTTGACGAAAGAGCTCTTATACCAAGATATGAAACTGAGTTTTTGGTAGAAAAAACAATTGAGAAAATAAAAGAACTAAAAATAAACAATCCTAAAATATTAGATATTGGAACTGGAAGTGGTTGCATATCAATAGCTTTAAAAAAAAATATAGAATGTGAAATTGTAGCAATAGACATATCAAAAGATGCAATATCTTTAGCAAAAGAAAATGCTTTAAGAAATAATGTTTCAATTAAATTTGGTATAAAAGATATGAGAAAAATGAATTATGAAAATTATGATGTAATAATTAGCAATCCACCGTATGTATCTGAAGATGAAAAGGTCGGATTAGAAACAAAATATGAGCCTCCCATCGCGTTATATGCTAAGAAAAATGGCTTATATTATTATGAAGAAATAATAAGAAAAATTTCAAAAATGAAAACGAAGCCAAAATTAATATGTTTTGAAATAGGAAGTAGTCAAAAAGATCAAATAAAAGAAATAAGTAAATCATATTTAAGTGAATATGAATTTATTGCATTAAAAGATTTGGCTAAAAAAGATCGATATATATTTTTAATAAAAAAATAAATCCAAATTTGAGGATTTATTTTTTATTCTTGTTCTAAATATTTTTGTAAGCCATTTACAATTCCGTTCGCGTATCCTTCTTTATTGTTTAATATATTTTTTAGTTCTGCTAAATTATCCATATAACCTAATTCAAAAAGATAAGGCTCTGCCGTATTATTTGAATGATAATGATCATTAGGATGTGGGTAATTTTCTTGATCATATCCATTATAAATTGCATGAGTAGATACGCCACCTACTTCTCTTATATAGTAATACCATATCATATTGGTATTTTTATATTGTTTATAGTCATCTTGATCAATTTCCTCTTGAGTAAAGAATCTTTGATAAATTCCATCGTCTACAATATATTTTGTTTTTGGTGAGGTTGTAATACCTGCACTTTCTTCTAATTCATTAATTAATATTTTAGCAAAGTCAAAATTTGTATCATTCGCAACATATAATTCGATACCTTTTAATGTAGCATCTCCTCCACTTATTCCTGATGAGTTATGATGGATCGCAAGGTTAAACTTTGATTTTGTATCATTTGCCATCGTGGCACTTCCCATTGGTTCATAAATTTCAACTCGTTTTTCATTATCAGTTCTTGTCATCGTAACTTTGTAACCAAGGCTTTCTAGTTTTTCTTTTAACGCCATGCTAACATTTAAGTTTAGTTGTCTTTCTTCTATTTCTTCGCCACCTTTATTACATCCATAATAATTTCCGTATTCGTCTTGTGGATCATAAATGCTATTGCTTGTCATACAAACAACTTTCCCTGGATCTGTCCCGTCATGTCCTGGATCTATAGTAATATCATAAACATTTTCGGGAAGTTTGGTTTCTTTAATACGAAATCTCCAAGTTGGACATTCTTCATAAGTATTCCATTCCATTTCAATTTTATCATTTTTATTGTTTTTAGTTAAAGTATAATATTCCATTTTATCATAACTAGATTTGTTTTCTACAGAGTAATATTTATAAATTGTTTCGTTTTTTTCATTTTCACTTTCTGCTTTTATAACTAAATAAAGATCTTCTTCAGGAAGTTTTTCTAAATTTAAACCTTCATTAATATATTTGCTTGTATCAAAAGTATAAGAATTTTCTTCTTGTTCTAATTCCCAAGGTATTTCGATTTCAGTTTTTCCATTGGATAAAACAAGTTTTGGATTTCCTACATTTTCTGGTAAAGTAAAGTTTCCTTCAATATTCATATGGATTCCATAAATGACATAATTTGTAATATTTGCATAGATATCAGGTTCTAATTTTTCTAAAAATGTTTTTTCTTTTTCTCTTGTAATAAATTTAAAAGTTCCAAATAAAGCTAAACCAAATAGTATGGCAATGCAAATAGGAAGAATAATTCGAATTATTTTTTTCATTTTTGTTTTCTTTTTCATATAAAACCTACTTTCTATGATACAATTATTATAGCAAAGTTTTTATAAAAACTCAAATTGGAGGCATCAGATATGAAAAATTACAAAGATTATTTAGATTATTATGGAAATTTAAGTTTTAAAAATTTTGTATTTAATGAAATAGATGCACTTTTATTTGCCATGTTATCATATGTTCAATTTAATGGAATCGTACCAGAGAAAAAAAATGAATCAATTTCATTAAAAAAGGCTTGTGAACTATTTTTAAAAAAACACTCTAAAAAGGAAAAAAATCAAGATTGGATGTTTGAAATTACATATCCTATAGTAGAAAATATTCAAAATTGTAATCGATATAAAAATACACGCTTATATAATTTTATAAGTATTGTAAATGAAAATTGTCAATTTGGAGCTATGACAATTCGTGATTCTTCTTTTACGTATATTTCATTTGAAGGAACCGATAGTTCAATAATTGGATGGAAAGAAGATTTAGAATTATTTTATAAATATCCAATTCCTTCTCAAACATTAGCAAAGGAGTATTTAGAAAACACTTTGAATTTATTTGATCGAAATGTTTATATAGGAGGACATTCTAAAGGTGGAAATTTAGCAATGTATGCAACTATGAATTGTAAAAAAGCAATTATGAATAAAGTAAAACATGTATATAATTTTGATGGCCCTGGATTTTTTAAGGAAGTTATTGAATCTTCGTCTTATGAGGAATTGTCAAAAAAATTAACTACGATTTTACCCGAAGAAAGCGTAGTCGGATTATCGTTATATCAAAAAGATTATAAAGTGGTCCCTAGTAGTAATTTTGCCATTATGCAACATGATGCGACAAGTTGGGAAATTTTTGGGAGTTATTTTGTAAAAGGAAAGTTGTCACGAAAAAGTGAAAAGCTTCAAAAAAATTTAATAGAATATATTGAAACTATGAATATGGAAGAACGAAAAAGATTTGTAGAAACTTCCTTTCAAGTCTTTGAAAAAACAAAAATAACAAACGTTATGCAATTAAAAGATTTAAAAATTAGTACATTACTTACATTTATGAAAGAAATTAAAAATATTCCTAGTGAAACAAAGAGAAATTTTGTAGCAATAATGAGATTATTGATCACAACGATGAGAAATTAGAAAAGATTAGAAAAGATTTACTTGCCAAAAACATAAAATATGATATAATACATAAGACGAAAGAAAATCTATGCCTAGGACTTAGGTATGGCGAAAGGAGTTAAAAATGAAAAATATTCATCCAGAAATGAAAGAAGTTACAGTAAAATGTGCTTGTGGCGCGTCTTTTAAAACAATGTCAACTAAAGATAATATTGAAGTTGAAGTTTGTTCTGAGTGCCATCCTTTTTATACAGGAAAACAAGGAAAAGCAAGCAAAGCAGGTAACATTGAGAAATTTAATCGTAAATACAATATGAATAAAAATGAAAAAAATGCATAGTAAAATGCTTTTTTTTATGGAAGACATAATTTAAAAAATTGTAAAAAATGATAACATTCCAAAGTGTCAATTGACGTCGGGGGGGGGGTCATATGATAAAATCATTCTATAGAGTAGGGTGATTTTTTTTGTATGAAATTAGAAAAATTTAAAGAAAAAAATAACAAGAAAATAGGAATTATTTTGTTTACAATCACATGTGTTTTGTTAATAAGTGGAGTACTACTTTATAGAACATTCGCTATTTTTGAGACAAACGATAAATATGATGTGATGAATGGAAGAGTTGAAGATCCAGGAGACATTTATTTTGCTTTTTATAAAGATGGAGTGATTCAAAAAGAAATGCCTACTAAAAATGAAGGCTACGTTTTAGATGAAAATCAAAGTTACTGTGGAGTCTTAGGAAATAAAAATCCAGATATCAAAGTATCTATGACAGATGATGAAACAATAAAAATAAATGGAGTCACCACATCAAGAACAAAATGTAATTTGTATTTTGTAAAAGGAGCATACATTTTAGGTAA
>CANQRJ010000088.1 GCA_947626215.1 uncultured Bacilli bacterium | reverse complement strand
ACTATTTTTGCTCTTTCTACTACATTTCTTTTTAAAAGTTCTGTATTAGAAAAAGTAATATTAGAAACTTTCTTTTTTAAAGATTAGACTTAAAAGTGTCTTTAGAAGTTCCGTATCACTTGGATCCGAGAATATCGCTTTAAAGACTTTGTCATTCTTAGCCGTGAAAAATTTCGACATAATTCACCTCTCTTCGAGTTCTATATTCTACAACACGAAAAGAAAGAATTTTGTCGAATGGTGTCGAATGTATAAAAAAAATATTTAATTTTCAAAATTAAATATCATTCTATTATAATTTAAAGTCATCAATTTCTGTATCGGTCATATCTTTACGATCAAAAAATGGTTTTATGGAAAAGCGATGAATTTTAGCAATTAAATTATTTGGAAATTTTCTTATAAAAGCATTGAAGATATTTGTTTGTTTATTATAATAAGAAATTCCTGCAGTTAATTTTTCATTTACTATTTTAAAATTTTTCATAATTTCATCCATATTATCATTTTGATTTAAGTAAGCATTATCGTTATATAAATTGTTAATGATATTCTCGGCTTCTTTTAATTTTCTTTCTAAATCAAAATTACTAATTTTTTCTTCTTTTAATTTACGATATTCTTTTAAGTAATCTTTTTTGGAATCTAATTGTTTTTTTATGACTTCATCGGCACGGATTACAATATCGAATTTTGATCGTAAGTCTTCATCAATTAAGCCTTCTACATGCTCTATTTTTGTGATTGAAAATTGAATTTTATTATATACTGATACATACCAAATCGCGATTAATGCTCCTATTGCGACAACGATTAAAAGAATTCCTAAAAAACCCATTGATACCACCTATTTTCTAACTTATTTTATCATTCTTTCTTATTCTTTGTAAAGATAAAAAAATACTTTTGAAATTAATCAAAAGTATCAGAATAATCTGGATTATAATTAATTGATTCATCAAATTCAATGTAATTTACATAAAGCATTCGAATAAGCCACCAATTTCCTGATGAAGGGTCTGATAAAATTAAATGATCTCGTCCTGATTGTTCAATAATACCTGTGTAAATTTTATCTCTCCATTCGTTTGAATCTGGGTAAGATGCAAATACTCTTACTCTTTTTCCTTTATTTAATCTCAAAATATTTTCAATTAAACTTTGTTCTAGAGGAAATGTAGTTTGACTTGAAATATTCCCGGGTGGACTTACTACTTGATTCATGTTTTGAGTTGTAGGAAATGTTGGATTACTAAAAAAACTTCCATTCATTAAAATTTCACCTCTATACACTATATGCAACTTGAAAAAAATTCAGAAGTTCGTTATAATGTTGATGTAAAAGAGGGTAAGAAATGGATTTCAAAAAATTACAATCTAAAATATTTAAAAAAGATTTGTTCCAAAGATTTGTAATTATTATCGTTGGAGTTTTTTTGCTTGCCTTAAATTATAATTTATTTTTAAGACCAAATGACCTTGTTATTGGAGGTACTTCTGGATTATCTATTGTTTTTGAAGATTTATTTGGATGGGAACCAACGACCTTTTTATATGGGGCAACCGTTGTTTTATTAATATTAAGTTTCATTTTTTTAGGATGGAAAAGAACTAGAACTTCTTTAATTGGAAGTATTTTATATCCTATTTTTATTACTCTTACGGCTCCACTTGCCGAGGTTTTAAGTTATTATGTTTATTTTGATAGTATTGTTCTTTTGATTTTAGTGACGTCGATTCTTTATGGTGTTGGAAATGGAATTATTTATAAAGTTGGTTTTGATACAGGGGGCTCAGATATCATCATGAGGATTCTTAATAAATACTCTCATTTACCCGAAGGAAAAAGTGCTTTTGTAACTCAAATATTTATTATACTGTTAGGTGGATTTGTCTTTGGAATGAATCATATGATTTATGCTATTATTATATTGATTATTTATACAAGTTTAGTGGATAAGATTATTATTGGTATTTCAGATTCTAAAATGTTTTTTATTTATACAAAGAAATGGAATGAAGTTGAAGATTTTATTTTAAATCAACTTCAGACAGGTGTTACGATTTTGGAGACCAAAGGAGGTTATTCTAAAACGAAAAATAACTTGCTTATGTGTGTAGTTCCTAATAAAGATTATTATTTATTTAAAGAAATGATTTTGGAAATTGATAAAAATGCTTTTTTAGTGATTAATGATTGTTATGAAGTTCAAGGTGGAATGAAAAGGCGAAATTTACCATTTATATAATGTATTATTTATGATATAATGATTTCTAAAGATAGAGGTGGTTAAGTTGAAACTTATTAAAGTAGAACATGCTTATAAAATTTATAAAAATGGTACAACCGCGGTTGCAGATTTAAGTGTTTCCATTGACAAAGGTGAATTTGTATTTGTAATTGGTTCAACAGGATCTGGAAAATCGACATTTATCAAAATGTTGTATCGAGAAGAAAAACCTACAAGTGGCATTGTAAATGTCGGTGGAATTGATGTTGCAAAATTAAGAAACTCTAAGGTTTATAAATTAAGAAGAAGATTGGGAGTTGTATTCCAAGATTTTAAACTTTTACCTAAGCTTACAGTTTATGAAAATGTGGCTTTTGCATTAGAAACACTTGGTCTTACTAATAATGAGATTCGACCTAAAGTTTTAAAAGCTATTGATGCCGTAGGATTGAAAGAAAAAGCAAGAAATTTGCCTAGTGAGTTATCTGGTGGAGAGCAACAACGTGTCGCGATTGCAAGAGCAATAGTCAATGAACCAAGGTTGTTAATTTGTGATGAACCAACAGGAAACTTGGACCCAGAAACATCAAAAGAAATTATGACGATTTTGGATCGAATTAATAAAGAAAGTGAGACGACCATTATCATGGCAACTCATGATAAAGAACTTGTAAATAAAATGAAAAAACGAGTTCTAGTCATTGAAAATGGTGTGTTAGTAAGTGATACTAAGAAAGGAAGTTATAAAGTACATGAGAGCGTTAAGGATTCTAAGAAGAAGTATTCGTGATTCATTTAAAAGTATTTTTCGTAATTTTTCTCTTTCCATGGCATCTATTATATGTATTACCATTACTTTAATATTAGTCGCATTATCTATGTTTTTATCTTATAATGTCAATCAAATTACAACTTCTTTGGAGCAAGAACTTACGATTGTCGTTTATTTAGATAAAGATGTGACAAGTGAGAATAAGAAGGAAATTGAAAATGATTTAAAGACGATGGAGAATGTGGAAGAATACAAAATAAAATCCAAAGATGAATGGAAAGCAGAGATGGGAAAAGAAAATGAAACTCTAGAACATGCTTTGAAATATTTTGAAGAAAATCCTCTTTTGGATTCGATTATTGTAAAAGTAAAAAATGTAAATGATTTAAAAGAAACGGCAGAAAAATTAAGAAAATATGATTTTGTTCAAAGTGCCGAATATGGAGAAGGCATGGTAGAAAGTATCATCAGTGTCTTTGATGTCATAAGTATTGGAACATTTGGAATTGTCATTGCTTTAATTGTGGTTACGTTCTTCTTAATTAGTAATACAATTAAACTTACTATTTTTTCAAGAAAAACTCAAATTGAAATTAAACGTTTAGTTGGCGCTAGTAATGCGGCGATTAAAATTCCATTTGTATTTGAAGGATTTATTTTAGGTATTTTTGGTAGTATCATTCCCATCCTTCTAAGTATTTACGGATATACGATTTTATATAATGAAACAGGTGGTTATATTTATACAAAGATTATTACTTTAGTAAAACCATTCCCATTTGTACTTGTTGTTTCTCTTGTTTTATTAGTTATTGGATCTTTTGTAGGTATGATCGGTTCTTGGTTATCCGTTAGAAAGCATTTGAAGATATGAAAAAAGTTATAGGTAAAATCTTTATATTTCTTGTTCTTTTTGGTTTTAGCATTCCTTGTGTTCATGCATCGACTGAAAAGCAAACTTTAGGAGACTTAAAACAACAACTTGCCGAGTTAAAAAGACAAAAAGAAGAAAATGATAATAAAACGGCAGAGGCAAAAGCAGAGATTGCTGCGAAGGAAGCGGCTATTGCTAAAGCAAAAGAAGATATTCATGCGGCAGAAGAACAACAAATTACTGTGGAAGAAGAAATTGAAAAATCAAATGAAAAAATTAAAGAGTTGGAAAAAGAAGCAGAAAGCGTTTTATTATATATGCAACAAATGGAAGGACAAAATGCTTATGTGGAATATGTAAGTGGTGCGGGTACTATTACAGATATGATTATGAGAATTGCCGTGGTAGAACAAATATCAGGTCATATTCAAACTACTATTACGGATCTAGAAGCAGAAATTAAGAAAAATGAAGAATTGAAAAAAGAATTAATTGAAAAACAAGAAAATTTAAAGAAACAAACAGTAGAGTATCAAAAAGCAATTGAGGCATTGTATGGCGACATTAGTAAATATGATGAATTTGCTAAAGATCTTCCTACTCAAATTAAAGATGCTGAATCGAAATTAAAAACTTTTGAACCTTTATGTAAAGAATATGCATCTGAAAAAGGCGATAATGCGATTCTTACAGAAGATTGTGTAAAACCGGCTGTCGGTAATGGAGGTTATGTGATTCAAAATGGAGCATGGTTAAAACCTCTTACTCATGGAACCATTACTTCAACGATTGGTAGTAGATGGGGAAGTTATCATAATGCTTTAGATATTGGTGGTCCAAGTCCTTTTGAAGGGACTCCTGTGTATGCAGCCGCGGCAGGCGTCGTTTCTGGAAGAACTGAACGTTATAGTTGTGGTGGAAACATGTTATTTATTGATGTAAATGTCAATGGACAACCTTATACGACTTATTATTATCACTTATTAAAATTTAATGTGAATATTGGTGATGTGGTAGATCAAAATACGGTGATTGGTTGGGTAGGAGGTTATTCTACATCTTCTTCTCATGGTGGTTACGATACTTGTACTACAGGAGCTCATCTTCACTTTGGAGTTCAAACAGGGTATTATAATGGGTATTCTATTACAAGATCAAAAGTTATTACACCTCCAGGTTTTCCAAATACTAAAGGTTGGTCATTTAGTTCAAGATATCAAATGTATTAAAAAACACGATTTTACTTCGTGTTTTTGTTTTTCATAAATTCTTCATAACCGTCGAAAAATTCTCGAATATCAATATTATATTTTTGCGATATTAAATATAAAGTATCTAAAGAGACTCCAGTTTTTACTCCTGGACTTTCTATTTGAGAAATAAATCCACGACTCATATCGATATTTTCGGCAAATTTTTCTTGACTTTCATGCTTTTTGCAACGAATATTTTTCATATTCCTTCCTATAAGATTATAAAAATCGTAAATATTTCTCATAACAATTACCTCAATAATATTTTATAAAAATATTTTATTTACATCTGCTAGCTAAAAACTAGCATTCCTTTGAAAAATATGTTATACTTATTTTAATAGTAATAAGATAGAAGGAAGAAAAATGAAACTAAGACGATTTAAAGAGATTGATAAAAAAAAATAGGAATTATTTTATTTACAATCACATGTATTTTGTTAATAAGTGGAGTACTACTTTATAGAACATTTGCTATTTTTGAGACAAATGATAAATATGATGTGATGAATGGGAGTGTTGAAGACGTAGGAGACATTTATTTTGCTTTTTATAAAGATGGAGTGATTCAAAAAGAGATGCCTACAAAAA
>CANQRJ010000087.1 GCA_947626215.1 uncultured Bacilli bacterium | reverse complement strand
AAATGGAATTTATTTCTTTCGTATTTATACTCTACAACAGTGGTTCCCTTACCATTTAAAGTAACAGTTTTTTGGTTTTCCAAAGCTTTAAAGCCAAAACCTGGAGTGTGGTCACCACAGTCAACGCATACAGAGGTACCTTCTAACTTTTCTGCAAATTTTGTAGTAACGGTACTAAGTGGTCTAGATTTTAAAGTTTCAAGTACACATAAATTACTCTCAGTACATGCTTGGTCTGTCGTAATTTCTGGATAATTACCAGCGGTATCCATCATAATATGTCTTACAGAATAAGTTTCTTCCCATTTAGCATAAATAGTTGTATCTCCATCTACAACAAATTTTGTATAGTCATCTTCAGAAATTTTATGTTCATAATTAGCATCTGTATAAAAGCCAACAAATTTAACATTTTCATTTCCACTAGTTGGAGCTGTAATACTTCCTTTAATGTCGTATTTGGCATATAAATTTAGAGAAATACAACTATCAGGTGTTGAAATTGCAGATAAATCTGTTTCATAAAGAGTTCCTTCACCTTTAGCATTTGTTGTCCAACCTTTAAACGTATAGGTAAAGTCTACAACTCCATCACTATAATTAGCATTAGCATTATAATTTTTAATAGTTACTTTAGCGTTATAAGAATCTTTACTAGCTAAAGTTGTATCTTGACCATAGATAAATCTATGTCCGCCTTTACCATCTGTTCCTACTGTTTTATCTACTGTCCCGTCAAATTTATGATAAGTTACATTAATATAATGACCTTGACTTTTAAGTTCAACTGTAAAGTTGTGAGCAGGCATTGTGTAATTCAATGTATTATCAGTAGCCGGTTGATCATTAACTAAAACATGATATCCTGAAGAATTAGCATAAGCTTTTATTGTAATTGCTTCTTCAAAATAATATTTATCTTTACTTGGTTTTACAGTATAATTTTTAATTCCTTCATCTTTTGTAACTGTTAATGTATATTCCCTACGATAGTATTCCACAATTATTACTTGACCTTCTTCAGTAATATGAACACTAGGGATAGCTTTAGTTTCAAAACCATCATAACTCCTAGTTGTTGGTGTTACTTCAGTATTATAAAGAGTAGCTGCATTTTCTACTTCACACAAATTACTATTTTCACAAGCCTCAACGGAATTAATTGTTGTATCTATTGTATTATTTTCTTTATTTGTCTTTAAATGTAAAACAGAATAATTTAATGTTTTACGTGTAGCACTAACTACAAGAGTACTATCACTTGCTGGCATGGTATATGTTCCATCACTATTTAAAGATGGATTCCAAGTAATATTTTCATATCCTTCTTTAAGAGTAGCAGATACTTTAACCTTCTCTTCATAAGAATATGTACCAGAACCTTCAACTTGTGATATTCCTTCACCTAATTCTATTTTTAATTGATATTGTTCTCTTTCATAGTAATATCTTACTATTGTAGATCCATCACCATTAATAGTTACCGTTTTAGCTTCAGGAGCAATAAAACCTACATAATTATTAACTTTTGGTGTTACTTTACTATCAGTTGTTCCTTTTAAAATATCCGTATCATGAAGAGTATAACTTTCTCTATCTAAATTCATTAAATAATGTTCTACAGTATAATTGGTATCTGTATTGGCTTTTGTTGAAATTTCTATAGTTACATCATGATCTTTCATAGTATATACATCATCTTTTAAAGATTCACTATATTTACTAAAAGAATAACCAGGTTTTAAATTATAAGAAATTTTAACTTTTTCTCCGTAATAATAAGTACCTGCACCAACTATATTTTCTATACCATAGTCACCACTTAAGTCTAAAGTATATTTTTCTCTTTCATAGTAGTATTTAACTACGGTTGAACCATTTTTCTTAATTATAACAGTTTCTTTATCAGGTGAAGTAAATCCTTTATATTCTTTTACTTTTGGAGTAACTTCTGTATCAATAGTTCCTTTAAACGTTTCTGTATCTTCCAAAGTATAATCCTTACCATCAAGATCCATTAAATAATGTTCTACTTTATAAGAAGCTGTTGTTACTTCATTCCATGCTGCTGTAAGAGTAAGACTACGATTTACTTTTGTATCAAAGTCATACTTTTCACCATCTAAATACCATCCACCAAAAGTATATCCTTTATTGGTTGGTTTTTTAGGAGCTTCTACAGTCGTATTCGGTTTTACTTCTTTTACAATAGATTCTTGACCATTATTGAATTCAAATTCTACTTTAAAAGTCCCTTCTACCCATCTTGCTTCAAGTTGCATATCTTCTGTGATAGGAGTATCCATATCAAACTTTTCATCATTGAAATACCATCCATCAAAGATATAACCATCTTTAGTAGGCTCTTCAATATTTTCTAAAGTATCACCTTTTTGAATCTTCGTATTATAATATACTTGATTACCTACTAATAATTCTACTTTAAAATTACGATTACAAGAAAATATTAATAGCAAAATTATAATAACAATTATAGCAATTGCTATAACATAATAAATCCCTTTTTTATTTTCTTCTTCTTTTTTCATTACCAATATCCCTCCTAAAATATTTACAACATTATTTTAACTCTTATTTAAAAGTTGTCAATTAAAAATGTCAAGTTTTGTCAAAAAAAGGCATAAAAAATAGTGTATTCCAACACTATTTATTCAGGTTCAACATCAAATGTTATGGTATAGGTATCATTTACATCAGAATCGAATACTTTACCATCTACTAAATTAACTTTTACAGTAAATGATTTACCTTTAATATCTTTATTTTTTACAGTATTTATATTAGTTTTTGTACCTTCTAACATTTTTTGAATAACTACCTCAAATTTATCTAACAAAGCATCTACTTTTGCATATTCTGCTTTATATTTTGCCGCATTCTCTTCACTAAGCTGACCTGTCATTGCATCAAACATATTATTTTTTATGAATTGCGTATCGATGTTAACTTCATTATATTCTACACTAGCGCAACTTGTTTTATCTGCACATAATGTAATAGAGGCAATTCCTGTCTTAGAAGTATTTAAATAATTTAACATTGCTGTTTTTATTCCAGCGCCCATTATTTGTCCTGTAAGTCCACCTAATGTTAGATTAGCATCAGCACTCTTATAAGTAACTGTAATATTATTTTCGTTAGTTTTTACAGTATATTTATTATTATCATTAATAAAATGAATTTGATCATTACCTGTTTTATCCAATTGTTGTTGTGTTACAATTTCTGCCCATTTTGCTGTTAAGGTTACTTCTTTTTCTACTTTTTCTTTTAAAGTTTTGCCTTCATACCATCCCATAAATTTATATCGTTTACCATTTTCATTTCTTTCTTCTAAAACTGGAAGAGCAGCTCCTTCATCCATTAAAGTTGCTTTTGTTTCAGGAGAATTATTATAATTATAATTTAATGTTACATTAAATTGTTTTACCCATTTTGCATTCAATACTAAATCTTCAGTGATTTCATTACCTTGAGTAAATTCTTCTTCATTTTTAAACCATCCTAAAAATCTATATCCATCTCTAGTAGGGTTTTCTTTTGTAAATTTAGTATAATTATCAACAGTAATTGTTTCTTGTGAAGTTACCTCATCATTATAATTAAAAGTTACTTTATGAGTAAGTACATCAAATGAAATACGATAACTTATTTCCGTTACTTTATTATTATCAACTTTAGCTAAATCAGAATTAATAATAACTTTAACATCAATTTTCTTTCCGTTTAATTCTTTTAATGTTACCCCTGCTTCACTTATAGAAAGCAAGTTTATTTTCGCTGGAGTATTGGCTATTTGTTTTAAAAGTTCAACAATTTCATTTTGAGCAGAAGAGGCATCTGTAAATTCTTTTGAAATATCATCATTATAGCTTACAATAACTTTTTCTACTTCTTCTCTTTCTAAAAGTTCAGGAACATCTGTAACAAGTGCTATAGTAGAAATATCATCCTTAGGTTTTGTAACAGTGATTTGAACTGTATTTTCCTCTTCATTATAATCAGATTCAAAATTGTCCTTTTCCGTTTGATTTTCTAAAATATAATTTTCCTTACGTGCTAATAAAGTCCACTTTGCTTTTAAGGTAATGTCTCCTTTTACTTTAGAAGAAAAATCATATGCTTTTTCTTCTTGACCATCAACATACCAAAAGTTAAATTCGTGCCCATCCCATTGTGGTTCTTTTGGCGTCTCAAACGAAGAACCATCAACTACCTTCGTAGTAGTTGATGGAGTTCCGTTATCATTATTATAATCTAATACAACGTTATGCGTAGCTGCTTCAAAAGTAAGATTATATTTTTCAGAGCTTGTTGAGTTTTCACTAGTTGCAAACCCTTTCAAATTTATTGTAACTTCTACTGTTTTGCCAATAATATCTGAATTTTTTATTTGTTCGTTAGATATATTTGGAAATAATGCTTGGATTGTACTCAAATTTTCTTCAAACCAAGTTTCAATAGTTTCTGGTGTAGTATTATTATCGTACGTAAATTCCAATCCTTCATATTTAAAATAAAGAGATTTGATATTTTCATTTTTAAGTAATTCAGTCATGGCATCAATAACGCCAGAACCCATTCCAAGTTTAATATCTTGATCAATATCTTTAGCAGTTACAGTTACTTGATGATCCGCTATTTTAACATCATACATATCATCATTGATTTTTGATTCTCCGTTATTTTCTGTACTTAAATTTTTAGTTACTAAATCTTTGACATTAACTGTAGTTTTTGTTCCCGTGAATTTAAATATATATTCTTCCACACTATTAGCATCTTTTTGGGCATAACTTTTCAAATTAACTTTTGCTATAAATGATTTTCCTATTAAATCTGCTGTTATTCCGTCAGCATCTGTGCCAAATACTTTTACTAAGTTATTTTCTAACCAAGTTTCAATATCACTTGTATTCGTTTCTCTAGTAAATGTAAATGATTCTGCATCTTCATAAATAAACTCTATTGATTTTATTGCCTCATTATTATTTAAAACATCTTGCAATGTAGCAATAACACCAGAACCCATTCCAACAACTATTGAGTCTTGTAATTTTTTTACGTCTACCGTTACAGTATGTGAAGTTTGGTCAAATGTGGCACTAAACATAGTTGAATTTAATTTCCCATTTTTTGAAGCATTTTCTACAATATTATTTATGTTCACTTCCTCCAAAGTACCGTCAAAAGTAATAGTATAAGTAACTGATTTACCATTATTTTTTTCAGCAAAATAACTATCATTCGTATTTTCTCCTAGATTTAATGTTGCTGTAAATGATTTTCCTATTAAATCTGCTGTTATTCCATCTGCATCTGAACCAAATACTTTTACTAAGTTATTTTCTACCCAAGTTTCAATATCACTTGTAGTCGTTTCTCTAGTAAATGTAAATGGTTCTACTCCAACTATATCAGTTGCAAAATTAATTGATTCCACAGTAGCATTAGCCTCTAAAAATTGAGTTAAAACATCTATAATTCCAGAATTCATTCCTAAAACAATATTTTGCTTTAAATCAACAACTGTTGTTGTTATATTTCCATTCGCTATATCACTTGTATCAAATGTAAATAAATTTGTTTTATCATATGATGTAAATGAATTATTTAATAAACCATCTGTATTAACTAGTATATCATCCTTTATAAAATTGTAATCAATGTATTTAATGTCTACTTTGGCACTTCCATCTCCAAAAGCACTTCCACTTCCTACTTCGTTTCCTCCATA
>CANQRJ010000086.1 GCA_947626215.1 uncultured Bacilli bacterium | reverse complement strand
ATTTTAGCAGAAAAGGGTCATTTAATCAATTTTGAGAGACAAAAGGGATAACGGTGTAAAGTTATTCTTTTTCTTTGAAATGAAAAACTGTCCACGTATAAGATACTATTGAAATTCAAAAAAAGAAAAAGACATTAATAGACACTATAAAAGAAATAACTCCGACTACAGAAGGGAATGGACTTTATGTTGTATCGCATAAAGAAGATGATACAGGATTACCAGATGAATGGAAAACATTGGATGATGAGTTAAGATATGCAGGAAAAAGTCCAAGTAATTATGTGGAATTTAATGGAGAAACAGATACATGGAGAATGATAGGACTCGTGAATGTAAAAACTACTAAAGGAATCGAACAAAGAGTAAAAATTATAAGAGATTCTATAGGTGACTATGTTTGGGACACTTCAGAAAATAGTGTAAATGATTATGCTGGAGTCAATGAATGGAGTCAAGCAGACATCATGAAGCTCTTAAATCCTGGATATGAAACAAATAAATTACAAGATAGAAGTGGTAATGAACAAGATAGTTTTGCAAATAATAGTCTTTATTGGAATGGCTCTAGTGGAATATGTTATATTAATTATAATAATAGTACAAAAAATTGTGATTTTACTGATCAAGGTTTAAGTGGTTCAGAAAGTTATATATCAGATGATATTATATGGAATACAGGAACAAATGGAAATAATGATTATGAAACTGGATTACCAAAACATTTTTATGATTGGGAAAGAAGTACAAACGATGGAAAAATGTGTAATCCGTTAGGTACATATGGAAAAGAATGTAATGATGAAGTAACAAGAACCACCGAATGGCAAACAGAAGGAGATAAAAAAGCATTAGTAGGACTTATGTATCCAAGTGATTATGGATATGCAACAAGTGGAGGAGCAGAAACAAATCGAACCAGTTGTTTAGATACAGAAATGTATAACTGGGATGGGGATGGTAATGAAGACTGTTACAATAATGATTGGCTATTTATAAAAAATGGACAATGGACCATGTCGCCTGCTACGAATTCGCTCTATGCGAACTATGTGTTTATGTTGTGGTGGCAGGGGAGGGGCAATGCCACCAATGCGGGCAATCATTATAATATCCGTCCTGTCGTGTATCTAAAGCCTTCCGTTATGGTTTCAGATGGAGATGGATCATACGGAAATAATTATAAACTTGAATTATAAATAAAAAGGTAAATTCATATTTTATGAATTTACTGTTTTTTATTTCAACTAAAGTGTTGTAAACTTTTAAAAAGTATTTTAAGTTATTGTAAACTAAATATTAAAGTAGGTGGAGTATGAAAAAGAATATTTATTTTTTAGGAGTTATACTAGTTGTAGTTCTTGTTTTTATCACTGGTATTAGTTTTGCATATTGGAGTTTAAATTTAAAACAAGAAGGAGAGAATACATTAGCAACTTCTTGTTTTGATGTTAAATTTAATGAAACTTCAGGAAGCAATATTAAATTAGAAAATGCTTTTCCAATGACAGATAAAGATGGTTCAGGGTTAGATGCATACCAATTTACTGTTACAAATCATTGTGAAACTTATGCAGAATATAATATTCAATTAGAAGTTCATGATACTTCGACATTGGATGATCAGTATGTAAAAATAAAATTAGATAGTCATTCCCCTCAATTATTAAATAATTATAACTCAATGGAGGAAACTTTATTACATGATACGAACAAAGGTTATATATTAGAAACCGGATATTTAGATTCAGAAGAGTCAAAATCTTATGATTTAAGAGTATGGTTAGATGAAAGAGTGACAACAGAAACAAAAAATGAAAACGATAGCGATGTAGAAAAATCTGCTTGGGGTGGATATATTACGTTAAGCGCATCATACATAAATAAACCAGAAACCAATTTATCAGGAATAAATGTTCCTGTAGTTGAAGAAGGAGATGGCTTACATAAAATTGATCATAAAGAATATACAGGTACAAATAAAGGTTTTGCAAATTCTGAATTCCGTTATGAAGGATCCAATCCAAATAATTATGTTAAATTTAATAATGAAGAAAACAAATGGCGTATCATCGGTTTAGTAAATGTACAAACAGAAGGTGGAGTTGACGAGCGTATAAAATTAATTGGAGAAGAAATAGAAGTCACAGATGAAGAGGAAACAAATTGGAACGATTCATCTCTAATGAACAATCTAAATAATGGAGATTATTATACAACAAATTTAACAAGTGAAGCCAAAAGTATGATTGATACGGATATTATTTGGAGTATTTATCAAAATGATTCAAGTGATAAGACAGCAGATTCTTTATATCAAGAAGAAAGAGAAAATGGAACCGAATGGAAATCTACTAATGATATAAAGGCTTCTATAGGACTTATGTATACTTCTGATTACTTATATGCATGCACTGACTCTCTTTCAACAGATTCATGTAACAATTGGATCAAACCAAAAGAAGAATCTTTACTTTTAAGTGAAGGAAGTACCAAAAAAATTCAACCTGTTTTATATCTTTCTTCGAATGTTAAAATTGTAAGTGGAAGTGGAACAACAACAGATAATTACATATTAGAAATGAATGAAAATTAAAAAAATCTAAAAATTTAAAAAAGGAAACTAAACCTTTCTTTTTTTTGTATCAAATGGTATAATTTGGTTAATGAGGAAGGCAGTAAGAAAATGAAACGTAGTGAAGTGGATTTAACAAAAATTAGTCCGATGATGAAACAATATTTAGATATTAAAAAGGACTATGAAAATGAATTATTATTTTATCGAGTAGGAGATTTTTATGAGTTATTTTTTGAAGATGGGGAAACTGCATCTCGAGAACTCGAACTTACTTTAACAGGTAAAAATGCAGGGTTAGAAGAACGAATTCCGATGTGTGGTGTTCCTTTTCATTCAGTGAAACCTTATATTGAAAAATTAATTCAAAAAGGTTATAAAGTCGCCATCTGTGATCAATTAGAAGACCCGAAAAATGCCAAAGGGATGGTGAGTCGTGGAGTTACTCAAGTGATTAGTAAAGGAACCGTCGTTGATTTAGAACTTTTAAGTGATCATGATAATCATTTTATCGCGTCTATACTCGATTATTCTTACATCTATGCTCTTTGTTATGCGGATATTTCAACTGGTTCTATTTTTGTATCGATTTTACCTCATCAAAAAGAAAAACTTTTAAGTACCATTCTTAATTTAGGCATTTTAGAAGTCGTCTTAAAAGATAAAGAAGACTTAGATTTGATTTCTCTTTTAAAAGGAAATTATGGAATTGAAGTATCTTTTTCCAACGAAGAATTAAATGGGGAGTATGAGTCTATTTATGCGCATTTAGAAGAAGAACACTATATTCATTCTATTAAACATTTACTTTACTATTTAGTTGTAAAAGAACTAAAAGATTTAAGTCATATGAAACCCGCAGAAGTGATCGTACCAGATGATTATTTAATGATGGATGTTCATACGGTAAGAAACCTAGAATTAGTAGAAACCTTAAGACTTAAAGAAAGAACCTATTCTCTCATTTGGTTAATTGATAAAACCAAAACGAGTATGGGATCTAGAAAATTAAAACAATGGCTTATGAATCCTTTAAAAAACGAAGAATATATTGAAAGTCGTTACCAAAAAATAGAAACATTAAATAATGAATTTATTATTAGAGAAAATTTACAAAATGCTTTATACCGTATTTATGATATTGAGCGTCTTTGTGGAAAAATTTCTTGTGGCTCATTAAATGCAAGAGATTTACTTCAATTAAAGTCAAGTTTAAAAGAACTTCCGGATATTAAGAACTGGGTAAAAGAATTAGGGTTTGATTTAAACATTTCAACTCATGAAGATATTTATGATTTGCTTGAACGTTCCATTTACGAAAATCCACCTGTCACGATAAAAGAAGGATATTTAATTAAAGAAGGTTACAACAAGGAATTAGATGAATTAAAAAGTATTCGAAGTGGAGGAAAAGATTTTATTGCCAATTTTGAATCAAAATTAAAAGAAGAAACAGGAATTAAAAATTTAAAAGTTGGATTTAACAAAGTATTTGGTTATTATATTGAAGTGACCAAAGGACAAATTAATAATGTAAAAGAAAGTCTAAATTGGGAAAGAAGACAAACGCTTACCGGTTGTGAGAGATACATAAGTCCTGAATTAAAAGAAAAAGAAGCTTTAATATTAAATGCTGAAGAAAAAATAATCGATATGGAGTATGATCTTTTTTTAGAAATTAAAGAAACCATCAAAAAACAAATTTTGGCATTAAAAGATACGGCAAATGCGATTGCTGAGTTAGATGCGATTATTTCCTTATCTGTGGTGGCCGAAGAATACCATTTTGTAAGACCTACTTTAAATCATGAACATAAAATTGAAATTAAAAATGGAAGACATCCTGTTATTGAAAAAGTAAGCAATTATGAATATGTCGCGAATGACTGCATGATGGATTCTTCTATTCATACTCTTTTAATCACTGGACCTAATATGAGTGGAAAATCTACTTTTATGAGACAACTTGCGATTATTGTCATATTGGCTCAGATGGGATCTTACGTTCCTGCCGAAAAAGCAAATCTACCCATTATTGATAAAATTTTCACCCGTATTGGTGCTAGTGATGACTTAGTGAGTGGCGAATCCACCTTCATGGTAGAAATGAAAGAAGCGAAAAACGCCATTTGTAATGCGACAGAAGATAGTCTTATATTATTTGATGAACTAGGAAGAGGAACTGCCACATATGATGGTATGAGTCTAGCGGCCTCGATTTTAGAATATGTTTCTACTCGCATTCGTTGTAAAACGCTTTTCTCTACTCATTATCATGAACTTACGAGTATGGAGTTTACGAATCCTTCCATAAAAAATGTTCATGTAAGTGCATCTGAAGAAAATGGAACGCTCATTTTCTTACATAAAATTAAAAATGGATCCGTAGATAAAAGCTATGGAATTCATGTAGCCAAATTAGCCGGATTACCAGATGAAGTGATTTCAAATGCCGAAGAATTATTAAAACAGTATGAAAGCAATAAAAAAGATAAAACTCCTAAAGAAACTCAAATCCAATTTCAGATGGATTTTGAACCGGAAAAAGATTCTTTAAAAGAAAAGTTAGATTCGATTGATCCTCTTCATTTAACTCCAATGGAAGCACTAAATCTTTTATATGAATGGAAAATGGAAGAAAAATAAAAAACTTACATAAAATAAAATAGGTGAATATCATGAATAAAAGTATTTATTATGTAGGGGAGAATCATTTAGAAGAAGATAAGAATGAAATCATTTTACAAATTTTAAAAGAGAGTGTTTTAAATGACTTTACTAAAGTAGAATATTTAAAATTATATCATTTATTAAATTCACTTGAATTTTATGTAATTTCTAATGAAACCTATTTAAATCAAAAAATCAAAGATATTCCTATATTTATGGAGCTTCAAAAAGAAAGGATTCTAACGTATTCTGTTCTAGATGAAAAGATGAATTGGAATTTTTTATATGAAATGCCAGGAAAAAAAGAAAACATTTTAGCTTATTATAAAAGAAAAAAAGTTTTGATTGATTATACGAATGAAGCGATTTTAGAAAGTGATTGGGAATTTTTAAGTCAGATGAAATCTTTTATAGAAGAAATACCTTGTTATAAGTATCTTTTCTTAAATGAATCCTTAGAGAAAAAGCTTGAAAGGAAAGAAAACGTAACTATTCAGACTAAGACATACTAAAACGAGGGCATATTAAGTAAATGGCTCTCTTTTTAGTTAAATAAAATTTT
>CANQRJ010000085.1 GCA_947626215.1 uncultured Bacilli bacterium | reverse complement strand
CTATTATTTTTATAGCAAACTGTTGTTTGCTAATTTTTGCTTGTATTTTTTTTTTTGAACTTTCCTAGGATGTAAAAAGAAAAGAGACTTTAAAAAAATCTCTTTACGCATTTCTTACTTTTTCTATATAATTGTTTACTTTCATAGCCCATGTAGAACTTGTCGCATATTTTGTATTAATTTGTTCTGGTGTGACTAACCCTTGTTGAATATAATTTCTTGATAAATTGGATATCATGGCCTCGATTCCTGCATCTAAACTATCAAATACAGCATAAGATCCTCCATTACATCCACCGGCACCTTTCATACCACCTACGTTATTACAACTACGGACTAAGGTACTACATCCCCAAGTACAACCTGTTTCTAATAAAGAAATAGAAACGGCCAAATATGGGTCTACTCCATAATCTATGGAATATTTTGCAAAGCTACTTCCATAACCACTTAAATCACTAGACAAACTACGATCTAATTTACTTGCAAGTTCACTCAAAGTCATCCCCTCAAAAACAATCGGAGGTGTACTTGCTTTTAAACTAATAATCTCAATTTCTTGATGTGTTTCTTCGATTGTATTTCCTTTTTCTAATTGGTCTTTTTCATTTTTTAGCATCATCGTTTCAATCAGTAAATTTCCAGAAGTGGTGATTCCACTTTCAAAGGTCATCAACGTTACTTGTTCAAAACGATTTACTAAAAATTCTATACAACCAATGACGGCTAAAGCAATAAACATTAATTTAACCGAGGGTAATTTTTTCATATTAATTCCATCCTTCTTCCTTCTCGAGAAAGCACAATTATCATACCATAGCATACTCTAAATGTCAAATTTTTTTCTTCAAAAATAAGCACGTTTGTTCGTCAATTTTCTTTTTTTCTTCGTGTTTATCTAGCTTTATAAAAAGAAAAATTTTTAACCAAAAAAGAGAAAAGTAATCACAAACGCGACTACAATTCCAACGAAATCTGCAAATAATCCCGCTTGTAAGGCATGCCCTGTTTTAGTGACTCTGATTGAGCCAAAATATAAAGCTAAAACATAGATTGTAGTATCTGTACACCCTTGTAAGTTCGATGCTAAACGACCTACAAAAGAATCCGGTCCAAAGCTCGCAAAAATATTGGTCATAATAGCTAAAGATGCCGTTCCAGATATCGGTCTTACCAAGGCCATAGGAAGAACGCTTATTGGAATTCCAACTTGATTTAAAAAAGGAGTTAAAAATTGAAATAAAAATTCTAAAAAATGAGAATTTAAAAATATATTGGTAACAAAAACCATAGCAATCACAGCAGGTGCGATTTTAAAAGTCGTGATGAGTCCCTCTTTCGCGCCGATTAAAAAAGATTCATAAATATTTACTTTTTTATGAAAAGCATAGATTACAATAGAAAGAACAAAAATAGGCACAATATAATTGGATAAATTAAACATGTTTTTTTCTCCTTTTGATATAGTCGAAAATTAACCCTGCAATGTTCGATGTAAATGTAGCTAAGATACTTGTGAGAATGATTTCTGAAGGATTAGCACTTCCATACATCATACGAAGAGCAATTACTGTGGTAGGAACGATGGTAACACCTCCGGTATTTAATACTAAAAAGGTAATCATCGCCTCTGTTGCCGTATCTTTTTTCGGATTATCTTCTTGAAGACACTCCATCGCTTTGAGTCCAAAAGGTGTTGCCGCACTCCCAAGACCAAGAGCATTTGCCGCGATGTTGGAGGCGATGTAACCTAAAGCCGGATGATTGGTTGGTAAACTTGGAAATAATTTACTTAACAGAGGTCGAACCAATTTGGAAAAACCTTCTAAAATTCTAGAATCTTCGGCTATTTTCATAATACCCGTCCATAAAACAAGCAAAGGGAGCATATCCATAAGAAGCGCGATTCCATCTGCCCCACCCTTTAAAATTTGATTGTTTAATCCTTCAATATTTCCAGTAAAAATCATAAATCCTGATCCAACGATCAAGAAGAAAACCCATATATAAGTTACCATCGAAACAACCACCTCAAAAATCTTTGAAAAAAGTTTTCATGAGTACTTTTTATTTCTTCTTTATTTTGATAAATTTTTTCACTACCTAGTAATGTTTTATCTTGAAATATTTCCACCACTCCTACTTCTTCGGCATCGGGATTCGTAATTTTGACTTCTATTTCTATCTTTTCTTGTTCCTCTTTTGTTAATAAAGCATAAAAATCATTTTTTATGATGTATTCAGGATGATTAATATCGACAACAAAACTCTTTTTATCAAGTAAAAGAACTCGATCATAATTTTCAAATACACTTTCACATAAGTTTTTGTGGTCTGCAAAATCATTTCCATCATTTAATGTTACAACAATACAAGTTTTATCGTCTTTTTTGGATGCCGTCACTAAAGTTCTTCTTGCTTTTTCGGTAAATCCTGTCTTGCCACCTATGTTGTATTCATAGGTTCTTAATAACTTGTTTTTATTTTGCCATACATAAGTTTTTTCATTTGTTTTAGCCGTATAACTTTTTGTTTTTATAATTTCCCGAAATGTTTCATTTTGAAGAGCATAACGCATAAGCACTGCCATATCAATTGCCGTAGAAGTATTTCCATTTCCTTTTTCATCTTCAAGTCCATGATTATTTATAAATTTTGTATGACTCATACCCAGTTGATAAGCGAGTTCATTCATTTTGGCCACAAAAGAATCCATATCTCCACTAATTAAATAAGCAATTTCAATCGCCGCATCATTTCCACTTCTAAGCAAGAGTCCATAAAGTAAATCTCTTAAAGTGATTTCTTCTCCTAAACTTAAATATATAGCACTTCCATAGGCTTTTAATACTTCTTCCCCTACTTTTCTTGTTTCCTCTAAAGAACCATTTTGAAGAGCAATCATTGCCGTCATAATTTTTGTCGTACTTGCAATTAGTTTTTCTTTTTCTCCATTATAACTTTGTAAAATACGCCCCGAATCATAATCCATCACGGCATAGCTTTCCGCGGATATTGCCCATACTTTAAAAGGTATTAGAAAAAAAACTACAAAAAATACTGCCACTTGTTTCATGTAACCACCTAAAAAAATATATGAAAAAAAAGAGGGTTTTAGTCCTCTATTGAATAAACCCCTTGAATTTTTTGTAAGATAGTATAATCAGGAGAAGTCATAACCCAATTATCATTTTCTAATGTGGTATGAAAGGTAACCGTATATTTTGTACGTTTTGTTTCTTCATTCATATATCTTAATTGTAAATTTTTATATTTATGAACATCGAATTCTCCACTTTCATTTATAAATTCTTCTTTATGATTTTCTCGGTACTCCAATGCTTTTTTTCTACTATGAATATAATCGTATACTTCCAGTTCTACTTCAATATCTGCTTCACTTCCTTGATAGGTTTCTCCAACTATTCTATAACCTA
This sequence comes from uncultured Bacilli bacterium, assembly GCA_947626215.1. Classification (GTDB taxonomy): domain Bacteria; phylum Bacillota_I; class Bacilli_A; order RF39; family UBA660; genus Ventrenecus. The sequence continues at coordinate 2,387 of CANQRJ010000085.1, read as the reverse complement.
AACTTACATATTGTTTTTTCATAATGAGTTTATATAATTGTTGTTCTTCTTGATATAAATTTTCATTTCGAATTAATTCATCTAAAGAGTCTACTACTTCTTGATCATGATTTCGAAACTTTTCTAAATATTCTTTCACGGCATCTGGAGCCGTATGATTCACACATCCAGTTAGAAAAAAAAGAAAAGTGAAAAGAATCAAAATTTTTTTCATAATCTCTCCTTATAAGAAAGACGAATCAGTTCTACAATCCGATGAAGTTTTTTAGAACAATCTTTTTCTAATTCCAAGTAAAAGTCTTTTAACATTTTATCTAAGTCTGTTTCTAATATGCCAAACCATTCATAATATAAATAAGAACATTTCGCCTTATTTTGACTTTCTTTTAAAGTTTTGAGTTCAATTTCAAATAGATGACGGTCTTTTTCTGTTTGTCTTAAGTATTTACGGGTTCGAAGTTTTTCTTTTACCGTATAAGAAATTTCTGTTTCTTTTAAATTTTGAGCCACTTCATTACAATTATTTTCATCTTCGATTAAAAGTTTACTTCTTCCTATGACGCATCCATGAATATCAAATTCTAATACTATAGAATTTTTGGTACTAGAAAATAAAATGCAACTTGTTTTATCTTTTGAATTTTTAAAGACTGTTTTTTCTTCAAATTTACTTACCCATTCTGGATCAAATTGAACATCATATTGCATGAGCTTCCGTATATCACTTTCTAAAATTCTTACTATAGGAATTTTTTTGATTGGAATGAAATGATCCGTATCTTCCCACTCATAAAACTCCCATAAATCCGTATCTAAATTTACTAATAAATCATAATAATAATTCATTTTTTTTCTCCTTTCTCATGAACTGAAAAATAAAGAATAAGAATTCCTAAAATGATGATGAGACATTCTATTCTACTACTAATAAAATAAACATATTCTAAAAAACTATACCCTAAATTAAATAAATTCAAATACAAAATAGAAAAGAAAATTCCTATAGATACAAAGAAAATCCCTAATATGGCTAATAAAACTTTTTTCATAAATTTTACTCTCCTAAAAATATTTTATTTCATATTTTCCTATTTTAGTATATAATGGAATAGGTGGTAGATATGGAAATAATTAAATATATTTTATTAGGAATCTTACAAGGATTTACAGAACCGTTACCCATTTCTTCTAGTGGGCATTTAGTTTTAATTGAAAATTTATTGAATATTGGAACCCTTACGGATGTGAATTTTGAAATTGTCGTTAATTTTGGGTCATTTTTAGCTATTTTATTTATTTTTTGGAAAGACATTCTTAAGCTTATCAAAGCGTTCTTTGGTTATATTTTTAACAAGAAAAAGAGGAATGAATATCAAAAAGATTTTAAGTATTGCATGCTCATCATTATAGGAAGTATTCCTGTTGGTATAGCAGGTGTTTTATTTAAAGATGTATTTGATGGATTTTCATCGAATATGACTTTACTTGGAATAGCCTTTATGATTACTGCTTTCCTTCTTTTCTTAGTTAAAAATTCTAAAGGAAAAAAAGACGATTATGATATTACTTATAAAGATGCGATTCTTATCGGTTTATTACAAGTGATTGCTTTAATGCCTGGAATTAGTCGAAGTGGTACGGTTTTAGTAGGTTGCTTACTTTGTGGCTTATCTCGAAAATCTTCTTTAAAATATACATTTATGCTTTATTTTCCAGTAAGTGTAGCATCTATGGGACTAGGAGTTTTAGATATGGTAGAAGCCGGGAATATTCAAAGTTTACTTCTTCCTTATGGTTTAGGACTTTTAGCCGCGACAATTGTTACTTATCTATCTTATCAATGGTTATCTAGTTTAGTTCAAAAAGGACGTCTTTGGAAATTTTCTATTTATTGTTTATGTTTAGGGCTTTTTGTTCTCTTTTATTTCCGTTAAAAAAAATGTTAATTTTTTATATAACCTCGTTTCTTAAAAATAGAAATGAGGTTTTTTATGAATAAAAATAAATTTAATGATTAAAAAAAGATAGTCCCTCGTAAATATAGAGACAATCCTTAAATAATGAAACATTTCATAGAATTTAGTTCAAGAATACTAATTTTTTTGTAAGTCTTTGATGGCATCTATAGGCAATCCTGTTACTTTGGAAATCATAGATAATTCTATATTTTCTTTTAGCATCTTACGAGCGATTTCTAATTTTTCTTCTCGTTTGCCTTCTAGTCTTTCTGAGTTAAGTTGAAATCTTATATCTTGTTCATGGGTTAAGAAACTTGTGAATTCTTTATTTTCATTTAGTTTCTCTACCTTTTCTTGATATTTTTTCATATACTCATCTTTCTCCATCTCTTCTAAATCTTCTTTATCCGCATCTAATATACTTAGATA
>CANQRJ010000084.1 GCA_947626215.1 uncultured Bacilli bacterium | reverse complement strand
GGAGTTTTTCTTTTCAACTCATCGCTAAAGCTCTACCGAACCCCCAGACTATCTGGGGGTTTTCTCATACAAAAAAGCAGATTCATTACAAATCTACTTTAAATTCTTTTTCCTTACAAATAGGATAGCTCCTATGATTACAATAATACCAATTGCACTTAAACTATAAATCAATAGATGACTTTTCGTTTTATAAATTTTTTTATTTTGTTTGATACAAGCTTTTACATCACCTTCATTTTTGATAGTAGAAACAAGATCACATGCTCCTTCAGCATCTTGATAAACAGCAATTGCTTCTTTTAGATGTTCTTTATTAGTATCACTTAACCCAGTAAAAGCATTCGTTCCAATCACAATAAAAGGAAGTTTTTTACTTTTGACTTTCAAAGATTTTTTTACTTTATCATATAGTTCTTGATTATCCTCTATTTTTATTGCATTAATATTTATTTGAATATTGGTCATTAATTCATTTTCTAACCATTCTCTTCCACTATCACATTCACTATTTTCTTTTTCACAAAAGAAATAAAGATTTGCTGTATTATAATTCGCATTGGTTGCTAAAGCCTTTGTAACTATTGGAAAGCACAGTAATAGAAATAGTATTCCAAAATATATTCTTCTTTTCATTTTTCCTCCTAAATTAATATAAAATAAGGTGTACATTGTTGACACCTTATCCATTAAATGTTGCTCCGGTATGTTTTTCATGCCATGTTTTGCACTTTGTGAAGAAAGTTTGCATTTCACTCAATGTTAAATTAGTACCATCTTTTGCAAAAAATTCAAGTGGCGATTTAATTTGGGTACTATTTGGATTTACAAATCTTACATCTATTTTATTATCTTGATAACTACTAGCACCTATAGAAGGTGTAAATGTAAAGTTTTCTTTCGTTTGAATGCTAGCAATATATCCTTCATTATCAAGTTCAACTGTAACAACTACATTTTCATCCTCTGTTTGTCCTTCTTCTTGCTCTTGTTCTTGATATTTAGAATCATATGCTGTACTTGATAAATAAGCATTATCTAACCAATCATTTAATCTCATCTTATTTAAGGTTACCTCGTATTTATTAGCTTCTCCATCCACAGGTATTACTTTATTTATAGCATCAATTTGAGTACTTTTCATCACATCTTGTAATAAAACTAATTCATGGTAGCCTTTACCTACTTTTGTAAAGAAATTAGCATATTCCCAATCTTCACCAAGTGTTGGTCTATCTCCAGCTTCTAAAGTATCTTTCTTTCGTACTGCTACAATAACAGGACCTTCATGAGCTGGATCTACATTTTTATATTTAAATGTATATTCCTTATCCACTCCATTTTCACTATATAAAGTTAGATCATTTGTTTTATCATATTGGTAAGTAAAGTTTTCAGTTAAATTTTTTATTTTATTATTTTTAATAATAGTTAAACTATTCGCTTCTTCTGTTTTTTTAGCTGCATTATTAATTTTTTCTTCTAATGTTTCTACACCACTATAGTCTATTGTGTAAATTTCAGGTTCATACGTACCATCATTTCCATCAATATCCAATTCAATGGTATATACTTTACCATTATCACCAGTTATTTTAGATGCTTTAATGGCTTCTAAATTTAATTTCATTTCTGGAGTGGCAGCAGAAACAGTTGCTATTCCATCTTCGGCATCCTTATTATATTTATATTCAGTAGTATTTTTATTAGGATCTGTTACCTTTACAGTTGTATTTTCTGTAAATTTTTCAGAAACTAAACTTATTGGAATAATATACTTATTATCCTCATTTTGGACACTGATTGTTCCAGAAATTTTATTATCTCCTATTTTTTCTAAACCATCAGTATTTAATACTAATGCAGCAGATGGTTTTTTTCTATATGCCGCATAATAAGTTTTGTGATCAACTAAATTTTCACTTTCAAAACTATCAACTTTACCGCTATTAGGAATTTGTCCTAGACCATTAGTTTTTTCACTATACCATCCAACAAACTCATATTGTTCAATTTTTTCTTGATTTGCTGCTTCCCATGCAGTTCTAAATTCTTTTATTTCGTTAGTTTCAATTTTTTCTCCGTGATGATACCATTTAATCATTTGATATGGAGATCCATCATCTCTAGAAATAGGATCAAAGAATGTTATGCAGTAAATTTTTGAATGATTTGAATCTAAATAATAATTACCATCATATACCAAAATATATTTATCATTTGCAGCTCTTTGACGAGTTACAGCATAATAATATTCACCATTTTTAGTTAATTGCTTAGAAGTATCAACTATTGTGCCAGTAAAGCTAGAGCCACTATCTTTTCTTGGTATTCTAATTGTTGGAACATCATAGCTTTCATTACCATTTGTAATTTCACCTGATACAGTTAAAGTACCTTCAGTAACAATAATTGCAGCATTGAAATCTTTTTGATTATCTACAAATTCACCAGCTTCTATTCCTGAAACATCAATATCTTCAACAGTAACATTTGCATTTCCTTCAACTTTTAATTCGGCTTTTGTAGCTCCAGTTATTTGTAAATCCTTTAATGAAACCGTTCCTGAATTTACAACAACAGCGTAATCTTTATTAGATGCTGCCTCATTTAAAGTAATTTTTGTTTTTTCAGTACTTACAGCACTAATTTCTGAAGCGTTACTAATTGGTTCAATAGTAACTTCATGATTAGTATTAATCTTTATTGTACTCTCCGCAGTATATTCTGTTCCTTCAATATAAACTTCAGTATAATCTTTAGTTAAAACTTCTTCTATAGTTTTAGCACCTAAATCATTTGTATTATTTGGATCAACAACTACAAAGTCTGCATCAAACTTAAATGTATAAGTTTTAGGAGAACTTTCGTTAATTTCTTGTTTATCTTTATCCACTAACTTAATTGTATCATCTTTAGCACTATCAATTTCTAAAGTGAATTTTTCTTCTTTATACTCTAATTGATCTAAGGTTGCATCTGCTTCGTGTTCACTTAATTCAGTATTAAATAATGTTTTTGTTGACTCGGCAATTTTTTCTTTTAATGTACTTCCGCTGCCTTCATTAAAGTCCTTAGTATATTCCTTAGTATTGTCTTCTCCAACAGTTAAAGTAATATCTTTTACTTCATTTTTTTCAAGAATATATGCTAAGGTTCCTGGAAGAATACTATTTACTTCACTTATAGATAAATTTGGTTTTTTAATGTTCGTTGTAATGGTATCTTCTGTTTGTTTCAAATTAAAATCATCACTTTTAACAGAATTAATAACTTCTTCTAAGAAAGCATCAACATTTAATGTATAATGAGCTGTTAATTCTTTATCCGTTTCAGCATTTTCAATTTTTTCCACTTTACCAACGTTATCATACCATCCATCAAAAGTACGATATTTTGCTTCAACTTCAGTCATTTCAGGTTTTATATTGCTTAAATCTAATGTATTACCTGTTTTTACATATTGAGTATCTGGATTATCTAAAGCACCAGCATCAAAGGAAATGGCAATATCTTCTTCTATAGAAACATAATATGATTTCATAGCTTGTTCTGCTTTACCTTTTATTTTAGCAATGGTTTTATCAGGAGTAATCGTAAGTTCTAAATTCTTATCGATTCCATTTTGCCATTCTGTATATAAATCATTTAAAGTTTTTCCACCATCATTTGAAAGTATTTCTTCATTAATAAATTTTTTTAATTTTGCAACAACTTGTTCTTTAATTTCATTTTCAGTTGTTTGATTAATTTCTGAACGTTTAAATTCAACACTTTTATTATCGTCCCCTAATTCTAAATGAATAGATTCAATTTCATCAGAAAATAAAGCATGAGCAATAGTAGAAGCAATAGCTGTATCAGTAATATCATCTATCTTAGTTTCTCTATTAATGATTTCTAATTTTAAATTATCTCCTTCAAGTTTTTCAAATCTAAAGTTATTTTTAACATTCTCTTTTTCATTAATATGAGTAATAGCATCTGTAATATATTGATCTACATCAATTTCCCAAATAGGATATAAAGTGGTATCAGAAGTAATTGGAGTTTTACTTTTGCCTTCTGTACCAAAACTAAATTCAGTATAACTTTCATCTTCTTTTGTATCCCATTGAGCAAAAGTATTATATTGATGATCATCATGTTCAAGCATTTCTTTAACCGGATCTGCAGGTTTTTCCAACTTTTCACCATCATAAATTTCCTCAACTAAATCGTCATCTTTATCATAGTCAGTAAATGTTGCTGTATGCAACTCTACAAAATCTACATCAGTATAATCAAATTCATATTCTTCTTTAGTATAATGTTTATCACTTTCTCCATCAGCATCTATCGTTATTTTAATCTTTTTATTTTCTTCAGATGCTTTTGCAACTGGAATATGGTGTAAGATTGTTAATACTTGTTTACCTTCACTATTTACAGCAAAATCATGAATATCATAAGTTGTTGTTCCAACTACGTCTGTTATTTTGACCTCAATTGTTTCTGTTACTTCATTTGGTTCAATGGTATAACTAAAGAAGTAAGAATCTTCTTCTCCAAATCCACCACCAGTTAATTTTTGTTCTTTAATAGTTCCAGCAAATTTATTATTTTCTAGTTTTAAATCATCGTCATCATGAATAGAATTATCTTCACTTAATTTAATACTATTTGGAAATTGATAACCCCAATCTGTTAATAATGCTTTATCTGTTTCCGGTACTTCATTTTCATCAAGACTTATACTTGAAATTGTTTCTTGTTGGAATTCTACATCACTATAATCAAATATAATTTCATATGGAGCATATTCATTTTTTGCGGCGCCATCCATATCAACGATAACTTTGAATTGTTTTTTAGCAGGTTCATTTGGATCAAGTTGCATTAAAATCGCTATTTCATTATTCGTATCAAAAGAATCTTGTTTTAACACTTTTGTTGGATTTATACCTTCTCTATTTTGTGGAATCGTAACTTCTACATCAGTAGTTTTATCTTTTTCCGTTTTTATTACATAGACAAAATAGTATCCATTATGATTTTGAGCTTCTTCTCCAAAACCATCTTTGCTTGTTAATTTCATTAATGGTAATAAACCTGAAATTTTTACATTGTGTTGGTCAACGGTTTCAATATTAAATCTTTCTTTATAGGTTTCATAATCTTCTATTTGCTCAGGTTTAAATCCCCAATCTTCAAATGTCTTTTTTATAGAATCTGCTGCATTTGTTGGTAATTCTTTATTAACACTAAACTTAGAATTTTTTTCAAATTCTACATTTGTATAATCAATTTCATAAATTGTTGGGAAATATTTATCGCCATCTCCATCATAATCTATGCGGAAATATAATTTGCAAGTGCCACTACATTTATGTGTATCTTCTGAGAAGCGCCATAAAATAGTTAAATTATCTTCTTCGTCAAATTCACCAGGAACATAGGTTTTCTTAACTTTTCCATTTATATCATTATTTTCAAGAACTTCAATTTTAGCTTTATCTTTTGAAACTCCAGCAGGTGTTGTAAATTTAAAATCGAAAAAGAATCCTTTTTTATTTGCTTCTCCAAATGGAACATCACTTATTTCTTGTTCAACTAAAACACCAGTTAAAACGCCATCTTTTAAATCTAAATTTCTATTGATTTGGCTATCATATTTCCAAGTCTTTAATGTTGCTTCATCATTAGCACTTGGCTTACTCAATGAAACATATGGCTCAGAATCTTCTTGGAACTCTACTTCACTTAAATCTAGTGTATAAGTAGTTTCATTATATTCACTACCACTTCCATCAATATCAACAGTAATAGTAATTTGTTTATTACTATTTTCCCAGTCTTTTTTATTAAATGAGAATAGGACAAACATTCCTGGAGTTCCAGTTTGAACATCAAAATCGCTCCAAGTAGCTGTTTTACTAACTCCTTTTAAATTCTTTGTAGTAATCGTTGTATGTTC
>CANQRJ010000083.1 GCA_947626215.1 uncultured Bacilli bacterium | reverse complement strand
CATGTACATCTCCATAAAGGAAGAGGAGTTCCCCAATAACGATTTCTACTAATTGCCCAGTCATTCATATTTTCTAGCCAATTACCAAATCTTTTTTCTCCCACATAAGATGGATACCAATGAACCCTTTTATTTTCTTCGATAATTTGGTCTTTTAATTTGGTCACCTCTAAATAATAAGAAGGTCTAGAATAATAAACAAGTGGTGAGTCACAACGCCAACAATGTGGGTAATCATGTCTCATTTTTTGTTTTTTAAATAATTTATCGTTTTCTTTAAGCCAATCGATGACTTTTAAATCGGCATCAAAGATATTCATTCCCTTCCATAGTCCGTCCGTGTAAGTCGCATCTTCTCCAACAGGATTTAAGTATGGTAATTGATACTTTTTACCGACTTTGGCATCGTCTTCTCCAAAAGCAGGTGCGATATGAACAATACCCGTTCCATCACTCATCGTGACATATTCATCACATGTGACATAAAAGGCTTTGCCATTTACTTCTAAACTAGGAATTAATTGTTCGTATTGAACGTATTCTAAATCCTTTCCTTTAAAAGTTTCTAAAATTTTGGCATCAGGTCCTAAAACACTTGAAACTAAAGCCGTTGCTAAGATAAAATGATACCCACTAGATTCTACTAGAGAATAGTCTTCGATAGGATTTACACACAAAGCAACATTACTAATTAAAGTCCAAGGAGTAGTTGTCCATACAAGAAAATAAGCATCACTATCTTTTCTTTTAAATGGAACAATTACGGTATTTGCGTCGACTTCTTTATACCCTTGAGCGACTTCATGAGAGGCAAGTCCCGTCCCACATCTAGGACACCATGGCATAATTTTAACTCCTTCATAAAACAAACCACTTTCAAAAAACTTTTTTAAAATATACCATTCTGTTTCAATATAATTATTATCATAAGTAATATAACGATTGTCTAAATCAATAAATTGACCCATTTCTTCGGTTAGTTTACGAAATTGTTTTTCGTTTTCCCAAACGGTTTCTTTACATTTTTCATTAAATTCTTTAATTCCATAAGCCTCAATATCATTTTTGCCTGAGAATCCAAGTTGTTTTTCTACTTGAACTTCAACAGGAAGTCCATGGGTATCCCACCCTACTTTTCTTAAAACTTTATGTCCTTTCATCGTTTGATATTTACAAAAAGTATCTTTTAAAAATTTAGCCACCATGTGATGAAGTCCAGGCATTCCATTCGCGGTAGCAGGTCCATCATAAAAGACCCAATTGTCACTTCCTTCTCGGTTTGCAATGGTTTGATTTAAAATATCTTGTTTTTTCCAATTTTCTAAGATACTTTGTTCTACTTCATAAGGACTTCTTTTGTCTAATTCTTTAAAATCTTTCATCTCATTTCCTCTTTTCTAAATAAAAAAGATGATACCAAAGGAGTCTATTATATAGACGGTACCATCCTTAATTTTACTTATTTCACTTGATAACGTAAGTGACTTCCGAAAAACTTTTCTTTAAGTGATATTTATAAATTGGTTTTGCTTATTTTCACCATCCATAAGCTCTCTATCAAAAACCAAATATTTATAAACGTGTCTTAATGTTTTTTTCACTTCTTTATTATAAGAAACATCATTTTAAATGTCAAATAAAATTTATCAAATATGCTTTTGCCATAGTTCATCACCCTTAGCAATAAATTTTATTAAAAGTTCTTGAGCATTTTCTGGATGATCTTCAATAATCATTTCTTCTGGTGATTGTAAAATTACATTTTCTTTTTTGATAGTAACATTTATCGTACGTTTTATTGTAGTCCCGGCACTTGATTCATCTGCTTTATAAGTGGTTTCCCACTCTCCAACACTTTCTACTTTCTTAACATAACCCTCTTGATCTACTTTAATATTAATTTCTTTTGGACCATCTACTGTATTTTTCTTTTTTCCTAAAGAATAATGATTATTTAACCATGCTTCTACTTTTTCTTTTGTAAGAGTGACTTTATAGCAAGTCATGGCATCTTCACAACTTGATTGTTTTTCAATATTTTCTATCGCACGAATTTTATTAGAAGTTTCCGTATCGATTTCATCTTGTAATAAATTTAAAATATCTACTCCAAATCCTACAGATAAATGCATGTATTCCCATCCATTTATATAGACTTTTTCATTTTCAACAATCATTTCATTTTTCTTACTTTCATCGACTTTACTAGGATATTTGGAAAAAGCAAAATGAATGGTTTGTCCTGCAAATCTTTTAATAGAATCTGGAATATTTTCTGTTGGGAATTTGTATGCAAAATAGTAAATTTGACTTACTTCTTTTGGTTCATTATAAGTAATTAATTTGACTTCTTTTTCTTTATTATAAGCAATTTTATAATTTTCACTCGTTTCATTTTCTTTATTTTGAACATCTTGAACTAAATCATTAGCACTTTGAGTCATGTCGGCAAAATGATTAATTTCCTCTTCTAAAGTCAATAACTTCGTATAATCAATAGTATATGTACTTGGAAGATATTTAGTCTCTGCTCCATCCATATCAATAGTAACTACATATTTCTTTTCCGAATTATTATCCGTCATTTCAATTGGTTTTAATGCTTCCAATTTTAAATTAATTTTATTTTCTTCTGACGTAATTTCTACTTTATCTGATTCTTGAGCCGATGCCATAACTCCATTATATGTATATTTTTTTACTGATTGATTAGGATCTACCACTTCAATGGTTGTTTTTCCAGAAATTAAATTGTCTGAATTTAAACTTACTTGGAAGTAATACTTCTTCGTATTTTCTGTTTCAATTTTTCCACTTACTTTTCCTTCTTGTGTTACTTGATACTGAGATGATTCTAAAGAACTTAAATTGATATTTGATATTTCATGTAAATTTACTTTGCTATAATCAAGAGCATATAATACATTACTATATTTATGATTATCTGGTCCATCACTATCTATGATAATTGGAATTAAACATTTAGAATTATCTGATGAACAACTATTTTTAGTTTCTTCATTAATAGAAAATATTACTGCTAAATTATTTTCTGTTAAGGTGACTTTTTTAAAATAACGGTCATTAAACTTTTCACTAATTTTTAAAGTTTCTCCTTTAATATTACACTTTTCATTTTCACTTTTGCATGGAATATAAACAGTCGTTTTTCCACTTTCAAAATAACTTGATGAAACATTAAAGGCAATGTAATAACCCGTTGCTTCATCTTCCTTAAATAAAGTCACATTATCTTGTTTCGTAACATCTCCAAGAAATTGATTATCTTTAATCTCCCAGTTATTCTCTACTGGATAAACATAGTGATATTCACTTTCTAAATTACTTAAATCTTTTTGAAGAAATTCTTTATCTACTTTTACTTCACCTACAGAATCAGTTTCAAAACTTACTGTACTATAATCTACTAAGTACGGAGTGGCTTCATAAGTAGAGCCTTCTTCTCCATCCAAATCTACCCATATATATAGTTTTTTATTATCATTTTCCAAAACATCAAAGAGAATTGGAAGACCAGAATTATTATTTAAAAAATCGTTCTTTGTTTGTTTTGTAGCTTTTGATTTATCATTTTCTTTTCCATACCATATAGTTGCATTTTCAGTCATTTTATTTGCTTCTGTTACTTTTACTACTAAACCAATTGAATATTTTTGCTCTTTTTGACGCATCACCACTCCAGATAAAGGTAACGTACCATTTACCATACTACTTGCAGTTACATAATCATTCGTTGTAAATTGTTTTCCATTAAACCAACTTTGATACTCAGAATGCGTACTTGAATTATACAACTCAATAGTTGCTTTACTTTCTTCTTTTACATAATCATAATTAATATTATCTACTTCTATTGTTTTTTGATCATTATTCCAATCTAATTCTAATTTTGAAGTTCCTACTAAATTTCCTGTTACAGTAGCTCCAACAACATTAAAGTCTTCATCTTTAGTAATAGAAATCTTATAGATATTCATTGCTTTATAAACATCATCTTCGGTATAATTTGTATCAAAATGATCATCACCTTGTATAGAGATGGTTCTTGCTCCAACCATAACATCTTCTAAAGTCATGGTATGTGCCCCAAAAGCATGAGTTCCAATTACATAAATAGTATCTGATTTAGGATCCACTCTTTTTACTAATTCTTTCAAATTTAAATTTCTTGCATTTACTTGTCCTGCAAAAAGAACAAATACGAAAAAGTAAAATAATAATTTTTTATAATTCTTGTTCATACTTAACTCCTCCTTTTAATTATAAACAATATCTGCAGTTACTTTTTCACCAGAATTTAAAGTAACTGTTACCGTTTTAATGCTTTCATCAATCAAATCTTTTTCTATTCTTGTATCAGTTAATGATCTACCATTATAATAATACCCTTTAAAATCAATATCTTGATTATTTTCGGTTAAGGTCACTAAATATTCAATAGATCCACCTATGGCTAATTTATTTTCCTTCAATGTCATCACATATACATTTTGAACATGAATGGTAATACTAAATGTTTTTCCTTGATCTTCTGATGTGACTGTAATAGTAGTGGATCCTTTTGAATTTGCCGTTACGACTCCCTTTCCATCAATACTTGCTACAGAAGGATTACTACTGTTCCATGAATATTTTTTATTAGTTGCATTCTCTGGTGTGATAACTGCATTTAAGGTCATCTTTTCACCGACTTTCATTGTTTTATCTCCACCGGAAATTGAAATACTTTCTACTGGAATAGTTTTTGGCTTTTCTTCCTCACTCGGTGTATCTGGTGTAGACGGTGTACTTGGATTACTTGGCGTGGATGGATTACTTGGATTTTGAGATACCGTTTTTTCTTTCACCGTAATGGTTTTTGTAGCTATTTTGCCATTTGCCGTAGTAACTGTAATAGTAACGGTTCCTGCTTTTATTCCTTTAACATTTCCAAATTTATCAACAGTTGCAATCGATGAATCACTGCTTTTCCATGTAAGGGTTGTTTCTGTTGCATTTTCTGGTTCATAGCTCACGCTTAATTTTAAAGTATAACCTACCGTTAAACTGCTAGATCCTTCGATATTGACTTTCTCAATTTCAATATTTTCTTTTGTAATGGTTATGACACAACTTGCTTTATAAACTCCATCTTTCGTTTCTACCATAATCGTTACGACTCCTTCTTTGATGGCTTTTATATTTCCAGATGAATCGACTGTTGCAATGGCAGGATCACTACTAGAAAAAATTAAATCAGAAAAGCTCACATTTTCTGGTAAATCAGTAATTTCTAATTTTTTCGTTGAATTTACTGCTAAATTCAACTTTGTTGCGCTAAGAAGTAATGCAGGCGTCCATTTTGCTTTTAAAACATAATTTCTTTTAATCTCTGTTTTAAAATCAAATAACTCATCATTTTCATACCATCCTAAGAAAAGATAGCCTTCTTTTTCTGGATCTTCAGGTTTTGTCACATGGTCTTTTTCTTTCACTTTTTGCTCTAAAACAGGGGTTCCTCCATCACTATCAAAAGTAATGGTATATTCTTTTTTCCATACAAATAAGAAAAGAATCACTAATAGAACAAGAAGAAAAACACCTACTCCAACACCAATTAAAATCTTTTTGTTTTTCACATTCATAAATAATAAATACTCCTTTCACTCTCTATACTCTATATATAAGTTATTTATAAAATAAGTATATAAGATAGTTCTTTAAATGTCAAACTATTTTGCACTTATTTGACACTTTTTGAAATATAAATTTTTCTAACTTAATTGCAAAAGTAAATTCCATAGAAAAATAAGTAAAAGTAGAATTTAATTATTCAAAAGGAAACAGTAGAATTTAATTGTTCAAAGAACTATAATATACCTTTGATGATGCTTATTCTTAAGAAAAGAGGAATAAAAATGAAGAATAAACATTTATCATTTGATGATAGATTAGAAATTGAAAAAGGATTGAAAGAACAATTATCTTTTAAAGATATTGCAAAAAATATAGAAAAAGATTGTACTACCATTTCTAAAGAAATTAGAAATCATGTAGTATTTAAAGACATCGGAGCTATTGGTCGTCCTTTTATGGATTGTAAATA
>CANQRJ010000082.1 GCA_947626215.1 uncultured Bacilli bacterium | reverse complement strand
CCTGGTTCGTACGAAGTGGGTATCATGGCTACGGTAGTGAAACGGGTGTAGGCGTTTTCGGTCACGGGTATGGTCATGCTGCTGACTACGTTAGTTTTCGCATTGTTTTAATGCTTTAATCAAAAATCTTGAGTTTTTTTTCTCTTTCATTTATACTTTTATTGGAAGTGGTTTTATGAATCTTTTAGATTATTTAAATTGGCGAGGAGATATAAAAATTTCTAAAGAATATAAAATGAATGAAGTAGATGCTCTTATTTTATCTAGATTTTCTTATTTACCTTTTCATAAAATAAAATTAGAAGAAAAAGAAACGATCGGGTCCATTTCATTAAAAATGTCAAAATTATCTTCATCATCTTTTTTAAATCCATTAGATGAAAAACTCATATGTTTTTTAGGTGACTGCGAACGTTTTAAAAATCTTTATGTAACAGATTTTGAAAAAATAACAGATAAAAACTCTGTAAAACAGTTTGGAGCGATATCAATTCATTTAAATGCAAAAGAAATTTTTCTTTCCTTTATTGGTACGGATAATTCTATTAATGGTTGGAAAGAGGATTTATATATGTCTTTTATGGATCATGTGCCTTGTCAAATAACTGGAAGAGAATATCTAAAGAAAATGAGCGAAAAATATGAAACTGCAAAATTTTACTTAGGAGGACACTCAAAAGGAGGAAATGTTTCCTTATATTCTGGATTAACTTCTTCTAAAATGATTCAAAAAAAGATTTTAAAAATTTATAATTTTGATGGACCTGGATTTACCAAAAAAATAACAGATCAATATGAAACTTTAAGCATTTTAAAAAAAATAGAAACTTTTATCCCACAAGATTCTATAATAGGTCAAATATTAGATCATAAAGAAAAAGTGACTGTCGTTTTAAGTAATGGAAAAAAGATAATGGAACACGATATTTATTCTTGGCAAGTCATAGGACCTTCTTTTTCTAAAATAAAACAAGCAACTGATTTTAGTGTGAATATGGATAAAACATTAACTAATTGGTTAGAAGAAACATCTGCAGAACAAAGAAAAGTATTTATTGATACAATATTTGAATTATTTTATTCAACGGATTTAAGTACTTTTGGTGAAATATCAAATACTTGGGTAGAAAGTATACCTAAAATATTAAAAAAATATACAAAAATATCTTCAGAAGAAAGAAAAACAATAACTCATATGTTAAAAATTTTAGTCACAACTTATCTAAAAACTTTAAAAGAATATGAAGGAAAAAAAGCTAAAATTTTAAAAGAAAAATATTTGAAAAAAGGAAAAAATAAAATGGAAGAAATGAAAGAAAATTTTTTGAAAAAAAATTTAAATTAATCGAATTTGATGCTTTCGATAAATTAGAATTTGTAATGAAGAACTTGGACCATGTTTTTTTCGAGTAAGTGGTGCTAGAGACGGAAGTGATTCAGGAATTTTTGCTTTTACTAGTCTTAATGGAATAACGAATATAGGATTTACTTTCCGTATTGTTCTTTCTCCCTAACTAAAAATTATTATAATCCAAATGTCCAAAATCCAAAATTTGACAAAAAAGTGTAAACATGATATAATGTTACTCGTGTGGTGCATTATTCTAGTCACATAAATAGTATGAAGGTAGGGCTAAAAATCTACCAATTGTGCGATGGCACTTTATATATTTCGCTTTTTCCGCCCAGGTTAGGGTGAATATATAATTTTAAGTTTAAGGAAGGTTATAATGGCATATAACTGAACTCCTTTTACTATGCAAGGATTTTGATGAAGCACATGTCGTGAGTGGTAATGTGGGATTTTTTGAAAACATTATTGCAAAAGCGAATAACTACTATAGATTTGTGTTAGGGAAAACCTCTAGAATGTCAACATCATAAGGTTTAAAGTACGGACTAAGTGGCAATCGAGTCATGAAAACGGTAACGATTCATTGATACCCTGAAAGAGAAATCGCCCATGGGTAACCTAAGGTGGGTATTAGAGAAATTCAACTCGACCTAAGCCGTAAAATTAATTTGTGATTAACCACAACAGTAGTTTATGAATAAAAAGGCGGGAAGTCTTTTTTTCTTTTAAAGGGAGGAAAAATTTGTGAAAGACAAAACAAAATGGATCATAACCATATTTATTTTATCTTTTGTTCTATCTGCTATTTTTAGTGGACTATCATCTTATTTATCTAATTTTAATGTAGTGCTTTTAACATTTATTATGATTTTAGTCATAGGAATAGGAATTTTATTTGATATGATCGGAGTCGCGACATTAACAGCAAAAGAAGCACCGTTTCATGCAATGAATTCCAAAAAAAGAAAAGGAGCGAAAGCTTGCATTAAATTATTAAAAAATTCAAGTAAAGTATCAAGTGTTTGTAACGATGTAGTAGGAGATATCTGTGGAATTGTAAGTGGTACATTAGGTGCTTCATTATCTCTTTTTTTAATATCCCTTGGCATGAATCCTATCTTTGCAACCATATTAGTTACTTCTTTTATCTCGGCGTTGACCGTTGGGGGAAAAGCATATTTTAAAACAATAGCAATGAAAAATTGTGATAAAATCGTTTTTTCAGTTGGTTTTATTTGTAGTATTTTTGAAAAATAAAAAAAGCAAAACATGTCAAAGTGTAAATTGACGCCGGGGGGGGTTGTATGATAAAATCACTCTATAGAATAGGGTGATTTTTTTCATATGAAATTAAAATCGTTTAAAGAAAAAGATAAAAAGAAAATTGGAATCATTTTATTTACAATCACTTGTATTTTATTAATAACAGGAGTAGTTTTATTTAGAACATTTGCTATTTTTGAAGTAAACAACAACTTTAATGTGATAAATGGAACTATAGAAGATCCAGGAGACATCTATTTTGCTTTTTATGTAAAGAACGAAGAAAATGAAGATTATGTAATACAAAAGAATATGCCAAGAAAAGAAGATGGCTATGTCTTAGATGAAAGTAGAAGTTACTGTGGAGTTACAGGAAAAAATGATTCCAATATAAAAGTGTTTGTAACAGAAGATAATATGATACATGTAAGTGGAGTTAGCACATCCAGAACAAAATGTAATTTATATTTTACAAAAGGACAGTTTATTTTGGGAAAAGGAATTCCCTTAGTTTCTGAAGGAGATGGACTATATATTGTAAAACATGACAATTTATCAGGAACAGTAAATGATCCAGGATTTCAAACAACGGAATACCGATATGCTGGAGCGAGTCCAAATAATTATATTAAATTTAATGATGAAGATTGGCGTATTATAGGACTTGTAAATGTCATGACGAGCGAAAATAAAGTAGAACAAAGAGTAAAAATTGTAAGAAAAGAACAAATTGGTTATTATAGTTGGGATACTACTTTAAATTCTGAAGGTATAAATAGAGGAAAAAATAAATGGAATAATGCTCAAGTAATGACAATATTAAATGATTATTATTATAATAGTAAATCAGATCAACAATGTTGGGTATATGAAGCGTCTTTAAAAGCTAAACAAACTTCTTGTTCTTTTGATGGTAAAGAAACTCATGTAAAAGGATTAAAAAATGTATGGAATATGATTGATGAAAACATCATATGGACATTAGGCGAAGGATTTGAAACGACTATTACTACACCAAACGCATATCAACAAGAAAGAATTGTGAATAATGATGATAATAAATGGCCGAATGAAGCATCTAAATCCACTTTTCATAGTATAGGACTTATATACCCAAGTGATTATGGTTATGCATATGGAAATAGAGAATGTACTGAAAATAACCAACTAGGTAATCAAACTACTAATTGCTATGAAACAAATTGGTTTTTTTATCATAGTGAAAATACCAAATGGCTTATCACGACAAGTACAAAAGATGAATATAAAGTTCAGAATCTGCCAACAAGTAAACATTTATATGATGGATCTGATGCATATGGCGACGGTAGTATTTATCCAACTCTTTACTTAAAAACAAATATTAAAATTACTTCTGGAAATGGAAGTAGTGAAAATCCATATAATCTTGTTCAAATATTTTAATTTAAATGAATCCAAAAATGTAAATTGACACCGGGGGGGGGGTTATATCGTATAATGAATCTATAATGGAAAGTAGGTTCATTTTATATGAAAAAAAAGAAAGTTTATTTGCTTATATTAAGTGTTTGCGGTATAGCTTTAAGTGTAATTGGAGTGACTTATGCATTTTGGCAATTTCGTGCTTTTCAAACTGATGAAAATAGAATTGCATCTAGTTGTTTTCAAGTAACTTTTAAAGATGACAACAAAGCAATTTCTTTACAAAAAGCTTTTCCTATATCTGATGAAGAAGGACAAAAATTGATACCATATGAATTTACCATTACCAATATATGCTCTACATCTTTAACTTATATAGTGAATTTGGAAACATTAAATTTAGAAGAAGGACAAAAAAATTTACCAGAAGAATATATTAAAGTCCAATTTGATAATCGAACACCTTTATTTTTAAAAGATTATGAAAACGTAGATACGACATTAGAAAACGCTACGTCATCTCATAGACTTACCACTGGAATATTAGATGAAAATACCAAAAGTGTAAGTTATAGTTTAAGACTTTGGTTAGAAGAATCGACACCCGCTACTGAAGAGGTGATGAACGCTTATTTTAAAAGTAAAATTACTGTTATAGCAACATATAGAGATAACGAACAATTAAAAAATAATATTACCATTTTAGCACAATCTAATACAGATGAGTTTAATGAAAGTGGAGAAAATATAACATTAATAGCAACTAGTGAAAATTATCCTTTAACCGAATATAAAATAAGTCAAATGAAAGAAACACAAAATTGGAAACCAATTAAAGAGAAAAATACTACATTTACAATAACAGAAGAATTTCATAAAATAGGAAAGTATTACTTTTCAGTAAAAGATGAAGCAGGAAATATTAAAGAACAAGAATTTGAAGTTACTAAAATAGATACTTCAGGTCCAAATATATCTTATACAGAAACAAATAATCTTCAATCAGTAGAACTTAGTATTACCATGAAAGATACTCAAAGTGGTTTAGTCAAATATCAAATCACAAAAGAAGATTTAACGCCTATAACATTATTAAAGGAAAGTACACCAAATCCACCAAATAGTTGGATAGAAATATCAAATACAAAAGAAGATTTTGTAATTAAGAAAAACATTACAGATAATGGAATATATTATATTTTTGCTCAAGATGATTTAGGACATATTAGTTCAGTGAAATATAGTACAGATATTATAGATAAAACTCCACCAACAATCAATCTTAAAAATGATTTAAATTCTTGGGGAGAACATGACAAAATTCATATATCTTTAAGTGATGACAAAGTAGGCCTTTTTGGATATCAAATTAAAACAGAAGACGAATTGCCAAGTGAATGGCAAACGATAGACGAAAATTTAAAAGAAATAACAATTGATTATGAAGTTGAAGAAAATGGAACCTACTTTGTTTATGCAAAAGATGTCTATAATAATGTAAGTCAAAGTTCAATTGAGATAACAAATATCGATAATCAATCACCAGAAATTGATTTATCAAATGATTTGAAAAATTGGGGTATCAATGATAGTATTCATATAAAATTGAATGACTCTGATTCAGGTCTTACTGGATATCAAATTATGACAGAAGAAAAAGATCCAACAGAATGGAACGTGATCGAAAATAATGCTAAAAGCTTTAATACAGATTATTCAGTAACAAAAAATAACACTTATTATATTTATGCGAAAGATGCACTTAATCATATAAGTCATCAAAGGATTCAAATATTACATATTGATGACCATCCACCAGTTGCAAAACTTACATTAAGTTTCAAGGAAAATACTAAAGAAATAATTGTTATTGCTAATGCTAGCGAAAGTGTAGATAATGAAACTAGCATTGCCTCTTATGAATATAATATAAATGATGGAGATGAATGGATAAAAGGAGAATCTATACAAGAATTAAAAGGAAAATGCTCTAATAAAGTTACTGTTAGAATAAAAGATAATGCTGGTAATGTAGCAGAAGCAACAACAACATTAAAGAAATCAAATTGTGTGGATGAGGGAACAGATCCATTTCTTTAACCAAAAGAACCGTTGATATTTTAATACAATAAATAAAATGATAGAAAATAAAAAATATAGATTAAAAAGCAAACAAAAATATTGTAGATTTGTAGATTAAATGATACAGAAAAATGAAGAAATTTGGAAATTAATTGAGAAAGAAAAGACAAGAG
>CANQRJ010000081.1 GCA_947626215.1 uncultured Bacilli bacterium | reverse complement strand
TGAACTGTACATTATATTCCATTTTTTGTACATGAATTTTTTCCACTTTTTGTACATTTTATTATTGACTTTTACAGTGAATTACTATTACACTTTTTTTATTATGTAAGAGGATTATTGATCATCTTTTTTCTTGTAAGAAGTAGGCAAGTACTTAAATACACAAAGTATTTAATAACAAGTGAAATAAGTTACTTTATAAATTAATTCATTCCTTCATAAAAGAAATTGACTTTTTTTAAAGTTTCCTTTAGAATATTTTTACTGGTGAAAATGTATGAAAAATTATCAAATTCATTATTTGGTTGGAAAAAATTGTCAAACTGAAGAAGTTACAAAATCTCCTTTTACTTTTTTGGAGAAACAATTTTCTTTATCTATTCCTTTAATTACAGGGGTTTGTATTAAAAAAAGACAAAAAAAGAAAGAGGAAGTTCATAACATCTATGTAGGAAGAGAACTTTCTATTTCTGATTTTCAAAAAAATCCTGTTTTATATGAGAAATATAATATTACTTTAGAAGATTTAGCTGATTTTGCCGTGCAAGGGTATGATAAGGTTTGTGTTTTAAATTATAAAAAATATGATACGGCTTTAGTAGGTTTGAGTTCTAAAGATTATGTCGTTCCTGATTATTTTGCTTTAAAAAAAGCTTTATTTTTGGTAATGAGTCAAAACTTTTCTTAAATTTTTATAATGATCTTCAAAAAAGTGAACGTTGTTCTTTTCTAAAATGGAAAGAACATTTTCTTTTTGATTGAAACGAATCTTTGAAATGATATCAAAACATTTTTGAGGATCTTTTTGATTTGTTTCTACAATATCTAAGAATATAAGGAAACTCATTAAATATTTGGCATTCCAAGTAGGACTTTGAATGGATGTGTTTAAAATGTTTTCATCGATTTTAAAGAAAGAATCTTTTAAATATTCAAGTGTTAATTTTTCTATTGTTATTTCTTTTTCTTGATGATAGATTTTACATAATTTATAAATGTAATAAAATTCTGAAAATTCTTGAAATTTATTTAAGAAATATTGATTTTTTAAATTTTCAATTGTGGTTTTTGATGCTAAATTTTTTTCTTCTAAGTAATAAGGAAAAAGGTAGTCTGCAAAGTCTCCTTCTACTTCAGAAATATAGTAGTAATCGCTTTCCATAGTTAAATTTTTATTTTTTCTGAAAAAGTATGCATGTAAACTTTCATGAATTAAGGTGCCAATATCCTCAATGGTATTCCATTTATTTACATAGATAAATGGAAAATATTGATTTTTATAAAATATTGTTTCTAATTGGCCATAGTCTAGAGAATTTTCTTTTTGAAAAAATTGCAAAAAATCATTTCGATCTAAATAATAATTTTTGAAAAATTGAATGTATTCTTTTTTCTTTGTCCATAATGCGAATTGATAGGTTTCATGAAGTAGAGTTTCATTCGATAAATGCTCAGTAGGTAAGGGGGTTGTTTTTCTTTTTTCCCATGTTTCAAAAGAAGACATTGATTTTAGTGAAATTTCTTTTACCCAATATGGAATGTCATGATAATCTTCATAGATTTTTTTGGTTAAATAACATTTAGGATCTAAGTATTTTTCTTTTTTTCCTTTATTGTTTCTACTTTGAATGTTTTGTAAATCATGAATGTTACTTAATACATCTAAAACAGAATCTTTTTGTTCTTGCGTTAAATTTTTTCTTTTTAAATACACGAGTGCTTTTCTTTTTTGATTTTCTAAAATTTGTTTGTTCCATTCGTATTTCATTATATAAACCCCCCCCAAAACATAAGTATTATTTTATGATAAGAATGAAATTTTGTAAAGAGAAAATTGCTTTTATAGAGAGTACTATAACTTTGTTGCAAAAGAAATGAATGTTTGCTATAATGATATTCGGATACGTTTGAAATATATCAGGTGTTTTCCCTTTCAATTATCAAATGATAAAAGAAAGGTGGTGGTCATTATGACAAAGAGAGAAATTTCTCTTTTTATTATAATCCTTCTATTATTTTTTATAGTAATCACCTTACTATTTAAATAATAAAAACATCTGATTTCAACATTTGTTGATTTCAGATGGCATCCATAAGGGATAACATCTGATTCTCCCAATCAAATGTATCCTTTTTTTATTTTATGCAAGGTACCTTTGGTATATTCAATATCTTTAGTAATAAGAAATTTCTCAATTTATTATAATACTTCTATTATTTTTTATAGTAATCACATTACTATTTATGATTTCAATATTTGTTGATTTCAGATGCAATCCAATAAAGTGATAACATCTGATTCTCTCAATCAAATGTATCCTTTTTTTATTTTATGCAAGGTACCCTTGACATATTCAATATATCATAAAAACACACTTTTATCAAGTCATTCTTAAACTGCATTTAAGTCTCAGTAAAAGTTTTATTGTAAAAGAAAAAAATGTTTGCTATAATTATATTGGAAATGTCAGTTGTTGAGTGTCTACCAAATCTCATAAGGAGAGGAGGTTTGATAAAAATGAAGAAAAGAATTTTTATTTTAAAAGTTCTTCAATATTTTTCTATCATTTTGTTACTCATGATCATAATGATTATCGTAATAAAAAAATGACACTCATTCGCTAGAATAAGTGCCTAATCAAATTTTATTTGGGTAGACATTCAACTTATCGAAACTGAACATTTCCCTTTTTTATTTTATGCAAGGTACCCTTGACATATTCAATATATCATAAAAACACACTTTTATCAAGCATGTTTTCTTATTTTATGGAGGCTAAATTTATCAAAATGTCTAAAAAAAGTTTGATTTTTCTTTTTAAATGTAATATACTTATAAACGTGAGAAGTTTTTCTAAAGTTTATAGATTACCTCGTCTTAAACTTTGGTAAAACCGATTTTGATAAAAGGAGGTATTTTTATGGCTATGTCTAAGACAAGAAAGCAAGAAATTATTAAAGAATTTCAAAAAAGCAAAAATGATGTAGGAAGTACAGAAGTTCAAATTGCTTTATTAACGGAAGAAATTAATAATTTAACTGAGCACTTTAAGACTCATATTCATGACTACCATTCTAAACGTGGTTTACAAAAAATGGTTGGTAGAAGAAAAAAACTTTTAAATTATTTAAAAGATACAGATGTTGTCTCTTATCGTGAACTTATTAAAAAATTAAATTTAAGAAAATAGGCACTAAATTTTTTAGTGTCTTTTTATTTAGAAGGAGAAGAGTATGAAAAAAGAATTTAAACTAGATTTTTTTGGAAGAAAAATTGTAGTAGAGACAGGTTGGCTTGCGAAACAAGCGAATGCTAGTGTATTGGTAAGATTTAATGACACGGTGATTTTAAGTGCAGTGGTAATGGGAAAAACAGTAGTCACTCAAGACTTCTTTCCTTTACAAGTTTTATATCAAGAAAAATTGTATTCTGTTGGTAAGATTCCTGGAGGTTTTATTAAAAGAGAGGGAAGGCCTACAGATGAGGCCACTCTTGCGGCAAGAATTATTGACCGTCCTTTAAGACCAATGTTTGATGAGAATTTAAGAAATGAAATTCAAGTGATTAATACGGTTTTATCTGTTGATCAAGATCATTCACCTATTATGGCATCTCTATTTGGATCTTCTTTAGCTTTAGGAATTTCTGAAATTCCTTTTGATGGTCCTGTTTGTGGAGTTGTAGTTGGAAAAGTTGGAAAAGAATTTGTGATTAATCCTAGTGTGGAAGAACTTGAAAATAGTAAATTAAATTTAACAGTTGCAGGTACCAAAAATGCCATTTGTATGGTGGAAGCAGGCGCTAGTGAATGCAGTGAAAAAGAAATGCTTGACGCTATGATGTTTGGTCACGAAGCGATTAAAGTTTTATGTGAGTTCCAAGAACAAATAATAAAAGAAATTGGAAAAGAAAAAGTAGAACTTGATAAAGCAGAACTAGATCCTGATATTGTAAAACAAGTCACGGATTACGCTTATGAAAGAATTTTAGAAGCAATTCAAATTAAAGATAAGTTAGCATCTCAAGATCAAGTGATTCAAATTAAACAAGAAGCAATTGGATATTTTTCTAATATTTATATTGAAGATGAAGACTTAAATGAAAAAGTAAAACAAGTAAATAAAATTTTAGATCAATTAGAAGGAGACGCCGTTCGTAGTTTAATTACTGAAAAACATATTCGTCCAGATGGTCGTAAAATGGATGAGATTCGTCCTTTAGATGCTATGGTGGATTTACTTCCTAGAACTCATGGATCTGCCGTGTTTACAAGAGGTCAAACTCAAAGTCTTGCTACAACCACTTTAGGGGCAATTGGAGAACATCAAATTTTAGATGGTCTTGGGATTGAAGACACTAAACGATTTATGCTCCATTATAATTTCCCTGCTTTCTCTGTAGGTGAAATTGGTCGTTATGGGTCACCTGGTAGAAGAGAAATAGGGCATGGTGCTTTAGGAGAAAGAGCTTTATCTTATGTGATTCCTAGTGAAGAAGAATTCCCTTATACAATTCGTGTAGTTTCTGAAATATTAGAATCTAATGGTTCTTCTAGTCAAGCTACTATTTGTGCAGGATGTCTTTCTTTGATGGCTGCAGGTGTTCCGATTAAAGCTCCAGTTGCTGGTATTGCAATGGGTCTTATTACTTCTAAAGATGAGAAAAATTATACGATTTTAACCGATATTCAAGGCTTAGAAGATCATATGGGAGATATGGATTTCAAAGTTGCAGGAACAAGAGAAGGTATTACGGCTTTACAAATGGATATTAAGATTAAAGGAGTTACTAGAGAAATTTTAAAAGAAGCGTTAGCTCAGGCTAAAAAAGCTCGTATGCAGATTCTTGATGTCATGGAAGATTGTATCAAAGAACCTCGTGAAACTTTAAGCCCTTACGCTCCAAAAATTGCGACTTTCCAAATTGATCCAGAAAAGATTAAAGATGTTATTGGTCGTGGTGGCGAGATGATTACAAAAATTATTTTGGAAGCAAGTAACGTGAAGACCGTAAATGATAAAGATGCCGTGAAAGTAGACTTAGAAGATGATGGAAGAGTTATTATTTATCACACGGATGCAGAAATTATTGAGAAAACAAAACAAATGATTTTAGATGTAGTAAAAGAAGTAGAACCTGATAAAATTTATACAGGTCGTGTTACTAAAGTAGAAGATTTCGGTTGTTTTGTAGAACTTTGGCCTAATTGTGAAGGACTTGTTCATGTTTCTCAACTTGCTCATGAAAGAGTGAATAAGCCAAGTGATATTGTTCATGTAGGAGACGAGATTTTAGTAAAAAGTTTAGGTTATGATAATCGTGGAAGATTAAATTTATCTAGAAAAGAAGCTTTACCTAAACCAAAAGAAAAAACAATAAAAAAGTCATAATTCTATAATTTGTAAAAAAACATAAAATGGAATAAGGGTGATTCTATGAATTCTCTTATTCTTTTTTTAAAAGGTCTTTTTATTGGAATTGGAAAAATTATTCCTGGTGTTTCTGGGTCTTTACTTGCTATAAGTCTCGGTGTTTACGAAGAAGCTTTAGAAAAAATAAGTCACTTTTTTCATCATAAAAAAGAATCTTTTGTCTTTTTAACACCACTTGGAATAGGTATTTTGATTGCGATTTTGTTTGCAAGTAAACTTATGCTTCATTTTTTAAATACTTATTATGTTTATACGATTTTTGTTTTTTTAGGTCTTATTGTGGGAACGATTCCACCTTTAGTTCAAAAAGAAAAAATGTCTTATTTGGATGGCTTGTTTATTTTTTTCATTGTTTTGGGAATGTTTTTCTTTGAAAATCAATGCTCTATTGTAGAGTTTACTCCGACTCATTCGGTTTTTAGTTTTCTTTTTATATTCTTTTTAGGAATGATTGATGCTTTTACCACGGTTTTGCCAGGTATAAGTGGAACGGCAACTTTTATGATGCTTGGAAGTTATTCTTTTGTTTTAGAACTTTTTTCCAATCCTTTTTCTCATTTGTTTTATTGTTTTTTGTTTGGCATGGGTCTTTTATTAGGAATCATCTTGATGACTCATGTAGTAACTTATTGTTTTAAGTATTATCGACATCAAACTTGGGTAGGTATTTTAGGATTTTTATTTTCTTCTATTTTATCTTTACTTTTAAAAGTGATTGATTTAGTAAATCATACAAATCTTTTTTCTCTTTTACTTTTGTTTTTCATTGGATATTCTTTTATTCGGATGTTTACTTCGGAATAAAATATGTAAGTAACTATTCAGACATAAAAAGATAGAAAAAGTAAAAACTATCTTTTTTTCATGTGAATAAGTAAAGAAATTTGCAGGAGTTATCCACAAAATGAAGGAAACCACTTGACATATAATTTATTTATGAGAAACTAAAGACAATAAAGGAAGATTAGATATGGGAAGATCAAGGAATTATGAAT
>CANQRJ010000080.1 GCA_947626215.1 uncultured Bacilli bacterium | reverse complement strand
GTTCGCTAGCTCAGTAGGTAGAGCATTTGACTTTTAATCAAAGGGTCTCGGGTTCGAATCCCGAGCGAGCCACCAGATTGGATTGATACTCGGACTTTTATAGTTCGAGTTTTAAAATATTTTAATTTACGCTATAATTTTTATAGGATAAATTGATATCATCAATTTGCATATAATTTTAGGAGATGAGGTAAAATGTTATATTTAACAAAAAACGATAATAGGTATAGATCATATATATATGATTATGAATATTAAATAAAGGTTGTTATACTTTTTCCATTAGAAAAAAAGATACTTAACAACAAAGTTAAGTATCCACTCATAAAACTTGCACTTCATCTTGTTAGATGGAGTGCATTTTTTTAAATTCATAATCATTTTTTAATATTCACACATTTTAATTTTCAAAATAAACTTGGTACCAAATCAAAAAGCAATAAATATTGTATATTTTTCGTCCATTATTTTCTTTTTTGGCATAATGATTTTCAAGTAAATTTAAAATATACTTTTGATCAAAAAATTCGCTTACATAATCTTTTTGGAAAGCACTTTTTACTTTCTGATAAAATTTTTCTTCTTGAATCCATTTTGAAAAAGGAACTGGAAATCCACATTTTCGTCTTTTGGACCACTCTTCTGGAATATAGTCTTTCGAAATATCTCGGAATAAATATTTAGTTTCTTTATTTTTTAATAAATATTTATTAGGAATCGTGGCTGCATAACGAAATACATCCACATCCATAAGAGGAGTACGAAGTTCAATGGAATGAGCCATACTCATTTTATCCGCTTTAAGTAAAATGTCTTGTGGTAACCAAAAATGAAAATCAATAAACATTTTTTTGGTTAATTCACTCTCATTTTTCACTTTTTGATAGACAGGTTCTAAAACTTCGGCAATGGTTTCCTCATTTTTTAAAGAATCCGCAAGGATTAAATTAGCCTCCCACTCTTCCATAAAAGTTCCATGCCCAATATAACGTTCATTAAAAGGTAAGCCATATTTTACTAAAGTATTTCTTCCTGGAAAATGGGGCATATTTTTTACTAAAGATCTTACTCCACGCCTAAACCACAAAGGCAAATGTAAATACATTCTTAAAAGAAAAGGATCGTTATATTCGTTATACCCCCCAAACATTTCATCACTACCTTCCCCAGATAATACCACTTTCACCTGTTTTTGAGTTAACTCACTTAAGAAATACAAAGGAACTGTAGACAAATTCGCATGTGGTTCGTCGGTATGCCATTCAATTTTGGGTAAAGCATCAAAGAAATCTTCTGGACTTATTTTCTCTCGATAATTTCGAATTTTTAATATTTTAGATAAATCTTTGGCATATTCTGTCTCGTCAAATCCTTCATAAGAAAATCCAACACTAAAGGTTTTGTTTGGTTTTGAAACACTTACAACATAAGAAGAATCCACTCCACCCGAAAGATACGCGCCGACTTCTACATCACTTGTCGTTTGATGATAATAAATCGATTCTCTTAGCACATCCGATAACTCTTTTTTCATGGTTTCATAGCTCTTTTTTGTATCTTTATGATATTCAATTTCAAAATAAGGTTTAATCGTTAGATTGCCCTCTTTATAATGAAAATAATGACCTGGTTTTAATTTATAAACATTTTGAAAAAATGTTTCTTCTTTTACCGAGTATTGAAAAATTAAATACATTTTTAAAGCATCTTTATTGACACTTTTTTTAAAATCAGGATGAACGAGCATCGATTTAATCTCAGATGCAAACATAAATTCTCCATCTTTTTGGTAATAGTAAAAAGGTTTCATTCCAAAGTGGTCTCTCGCGCCTATGATTTCATTATTTTTTTTATCATAGATAACAAAAGCAAACATTCCTCTTAGTTTTTCAAAGAGCTTATCCTTCCATTCTTCATAACCAAGTAAAATGACTTCGGTATCGGTTTTCGTTTGAAATTCATAACCTAACTTTATGAGTTCTTCTTTTAAGATTTCATAATTATAAATTTCACCGTTAAAAATAATCGCCATGGTTTTGTCTTTATTATAAATCGGTTGAGACCCACCTTTAATATCAATAATGGATAATCTTCGGTGACCAAGGGCTACATTTTGATCGGCATAATAGCCTTCTCCATCAGGTCCACGATGAATAATCTCATTTGCCATTTCTTTAATGATTTTTAATTTTTCTTTTTTTTCTTTTTTATCTACAAAACCAACAATTCCACACATAACTATTCCTCCCAGTAACTATTTTGGTATTCTTTTATATAATGATGTAATCTTCTTTTCATCATCAAAAATCTTTTGATATTTTTATCAAGTTTGCATTCCATTGGACTTACTCTTTTCTTCCATAAACGAAGAGCTCTTTTCTTAAATTCTTCATTTAAAACATATTTTTTTATGACTTTTTTAGGTACAAACGAAAGCAAAACTTCCTCTTTTAAATCTTTATATTCTAAAGATTCGTTAAAAATTAAATCTTTGGCCATCGTATCAATTAAATTACAACCTAAGGCACTAATGTAATAACTGCATCTTCCTTGTCTTGCGTTAATCTCAAGCACTTTAAATGTTTTGGTTCTTTGATCATATTTCATATCAAATTCATAGAAACCATTCATTTTAATTTTTTCTTCCATAAATTTTTTGATGTTTTCTTTCATTTCTTCTACATTTCCATCGAATGTATTGAGTCCATTAATTAACGCGGCCGCATTTCCTACCATACTTTTGGTTCGTTCTTGAATGCCAATTTGAGCAAAAGAAATAATTTTCACTTTTCCAAATCGATCGACATAAACAACACTGTCAAAAAGATAAGAATCATCACCAGGAATAAATTCTTGTAAAATCATTCGGTCATGATATTTAGAATTTCGTATTTTTTCTAAAATTTCTTTTAATTCTTCTTCACTTTTTACTTTATATATTTTATTTTTTCCTTCAAAAGACACATGATTATATAAAACGACATTTGCAGGTTTTACAATAATCGGATAATGCATGGATGGAATCACATGATTTTTAGTGACATCAAAATAATAAGTTTCAGGAAAACTCAAATTTGAATTTTTATACGTTTTATAAAATGTTTCTTTATTCGTTAAACTCTCTAAAATTTCAGTTTGTTGTTTAAAAAAGTAGCCATTTTCTCTGATTTTATCGGCATATTCTGAAAGAACCGTCGAATAGGTTTCATTGGTACTTACAATGAGTACTTTTTCATTTTGATGTTTTTCTAAATAAGAATTTACTCTTTGCACACATTTTTCTTTGTCCCATAAATCACTTTGATATTCAATGGTTAAAATATTAGAAAATTTCGTAAATGCAAGTCGATCTTTCGCGATTAAATGAGCTTTTTTATGAGTTTTCTCATATGCACATCTTGCCATGTAATAAGCATTGGCATCACTTCCTAATATTAATACTTGATAGTCCATATTAGCCACCTCTTTAGTAATAAATTTCTTCTTTCTCTTCTTTACTTTTATGTACTCTTACTACTCGATTTTGAATTTGATTCAATAAATGATAAGCATTTTGATTCGTTTTACGACAAACTTCTTGTAAAGAAATAAATTGTCCCATAATCTCCACTTTCATTCCTACCTCTAAAAAAATAGGAGCATAAAATAAAATCATATCCATGGAATCACTCACAATAGGAAAACGTCCCCCGTTAATAGAAACTTCTCCAAAACTTTTTGTGACTCCATCGGCATAGCCAATAGGAATTGTATAAATATAGCCATCTTCTTCTACTTTATACGTGTTATAGCCTACTACATCTCCCGCCTTGACCTTTCTTTCACTTATAATCGTAGAATATAAAGAAAAAGCCGTTTTGACATTCAAATCATTTTCTAAAATGGTCTTACTACAATGATTTTTCTTTTGTAAATAATTTCTTTTTAAAACTCGAAGTTTACTTTTTAAATCTGTTCCATCTTTTCTACTTTGTGAAAAACCATACATGACAATTCCAAGTCGAATTCCATTGCAAAAGGGAAGTTTTGGATGTTCTACTAAAGTCGCACTTCTTCCAAAATGAACGATTGGGATTTGTTTTAAATCTATTAAACCTGTAATTTCTAAAAAAGATTTTACTTGATTGTCCCAATGAGGATCGGTAATTCCAAGAGTTGCAAAGTGACTATAAATTCCCTCTAAAATCATTTTTGGATGTTTTCTTATTTTTTCATAAGCTTCCTCCACTTCGTCTCTGTCCGTGAATCCTAAGCGATGCATTCCTGAATCAATTTTTAAATGAATTTTTAATTTGGTATATAAATCTTTTTCTTCTAAAGATTTTAAATAACCCAAAGAGTCCACCGTAATAGTGATATCAGAATTTAATACATCATCTATAAATTCTAAATCAATAGGTTCTAAACAAAGAATGGGAATACTACTATGATATTTTCTTGCCATTAAAGCTTCTTCTAATGAAGAAACGGCTAAGTAATTGACCCCACCTTCAATTAAGTTTAAAATGGATTTCATTCCATGATGATAGCAATTATTTTTAACCACTCCAATGTAATATTTATAATCTGGGTATTTTCTTTTAATTTCTTTTACATTTTTTTCAAGTTGATCTCCATCAATAAGAGCATAAGTCTTTCTTTGCATACTAAAATCCTCCTTAAAATTATTATACCAAAATTTAGAATACGTTTACAGAAAAAAAATGAGTTTTTACATTGAACTCATTTTATTCATGATACCTTCTTGATATCAATCAACACTTTCTCACCATTTAGGTCATATGAATGCGAAATTTCTGGATTTTGAATGAACTCTACTGCTAAAGTTTCCTCTTTCATATAATTTTCATAATTCTTTAACACTTCATCAAAACGGCTCGTTCCATAATAAGAAATTGAAATTCGATCCACAATATTAAAGTTTTTCTCTTTTCTTAAATTTTGCACTTTGCTTACAAATTCTCTGGCAATTCCTTCTAAAATTAAATCTTCTGTAAGTTCGGTATTTAAAATCACAAAATTATTATTTTCCATTCCAACATGGAATCCTTCTTTTGAAGTAATTCGTTCTTCCACCATTTCTTTCGTGACTTTTACTTCTTCATTATCCAAAGTCATTGTCATACTTCCATTTTTATTAAATTCTAAAATAGTACTTTCCTCTAAATTTTCTAGATTTTTTTGGAATTCTTTCATTTTAGATCCTAATGTTTTTCCTACCACTTTAAAGTTTGGTTTTAATGAGAAATGCATGTATTCACTTAAATTATCTGCAAATAAAACTTCTTTTACATTTAATTCTTCTTGAATCAAAGGAATAAATTCTTCTATTTTTTCTTTTTTAGAACCATCTAACAAGACTTCACTAAGTGGTTGTCTTACTTTGATTTTTGATTCTTCTCTTACATAACGACCAATGCTAATAAGGTCTCTTACTAAATCCATTTTTTCTTCTAAGACATCGTTTATTTGTTCTTTATTAGAAATTGGAAAATCTTCTAAATGAACCGATTCTTTATTCGTTAATTTTTGATAAATTTCTTCTGTTGTATATGGAATAATAGGCGCGCATAATTTACATAAACCACATAAAACTTCGTAAGTTGTAATATAAACGGCTTTTTTAGAAGTATCTAATTCACTTTTCCAAAAACGTGCTCGATTACGACGAATATACCAGTTGGATAAGTCTTCTGAAACAAAATTTGTAAGTAATTTTACAACTTGATTTAAGTCATAAAGATCATAATAATGTGTACAGTCTAAAACCAAACGGTTATATTTTGATAAAAGCCATTTATCAATGTCTTCTCTATCTTCATAAGAAACAGAACAATCCTCTAAATCCATGTGATCGGCATTTGCATACATTTGAAAGAAAGAATACGTATTTCGAAGAGGATTAAAGAATTTAGAATAAACTTCTTTTAGACCTTCTTCATCAAATTTTAAAGGAGTCCATGTTGGTGAGACGTAAGGTAAATAGAATCGAATCGTGTCGGCTCCATATTTTTGCATAAGAGTAAATGGTTCTACGGCATTTCCTTTTGATTTATGCATTTTTTGACCATTTTTATCTAATATTAATTCATTTACTAAAACATTTTTATAAGGACTTTTCCCCGTCATGAATACCCCGATGACAATTAAACTATAAAACCATCCTCTTGTTTGGTCAATTCCTTCGGCAATAAAATCGGCAGGATACTGAGACTCCCAAAGACTTTGATTTTCAAATGGGTAGTGGTACTGTGCAAAAGGCATGGATCCTGAATCAAACCAACAATCAATAACTTCTGGAACACGATTCATCGTTTTACCACAAGAAGGACATTTTATATGAATATCATCTACAAAAGGACGATGTAAATCAATTGTTTTTTCATCCACTTCTTCAATGGCTTTTTCTTTTAATTCACTTCGACTTCCTATCATTTCCATATGTCC
>CANQRJ010000079.1 GCA_947626215.1 uncultured Bacilli bacterium | reverse complement strand
CCAACATTCCCTGCGGAAGTAGAAATTACTGACCAAGGAGATGGAGCTTATGAACTTGCATTTACTATTCCACAAGGCGAAACTGGACCTACGGGGCCTGTCGGTGGAGGACTTGCAGTTTATGGTGGATTACAAAATGGCGCTGAAACAATTACTAATGCCGGTGCAAATGTTGAAAATCAAATTCCTTTAGCAAATGCTACCACTGCATCAGAAGGAGTTACCACAACTGCTAATACTATCACCGTTCCAGAAGAAGGAGATTATGAAATTACATATACAGTTTATGTAAACGAATTACCTACAGAAGGAACGGTTCAAGTATTCGCTAGAAATAATGGTACAGAAATTCCATCTTCTAATACAACTCAAACTGTTCCTACTGATTCTGGAGTTTTATTTACAAATAGTACCATTGTTCCTTTAACTGCTAATGCAGGTGTGGACCTTGCCATCGAATCAAATCAAACGGATAATATAGATATTTCAAATGCTACTCTTATTGTGAAAAAATTGGATGCGACGACAACCGTTTAAAATTTTAAATATACCTCTTTTATTCCTTTATTCTTATATATTTGAAAGAGATTTCATACGCTTTTAAGAAATCTCTTTTTTTGGTTTAAAAAGACCTTAAGGTCTAATCAATACTTATTTCATAAACTTACTAAAATTTTTTATTTACCTTAAATCCTCTATATTATCTGTTAAAATATCAATATCAATAACATATTTCTTTTTATTATTTTCATCTATATATACAGGAAATTGCTTGATTTCTTTTTCTTGTATTATGTTTTTTGGATTCGACCAAATATTTTTACTTTTAAATATATATTTTTTACCATCTAATGGACTCTCCCATTCACAAATAATATGATATGGACTTTTTCCATTTACTTGATATGAAGTATTTAAAACAGTTTCAACATAGTTAGATAGATTAATTTCCCATTTTCTTTTAATTTTTTTTCTAATTTTTTCTTATTCTTTTTTATTAGTATTCCTGTTCCTCCTATTATTAAGAAAATCAATCCTATTCCAGGGAAAATCAAAAATAATAAATCCAAAGATTTAACCCCTATTTTGTTTGGATTCTCTTTATCATAATATATATTTATTTTTTTTCCTTCATAAAAACTAGAAGAATAACTATATAATCTCGACTCATATTCTTTCCCATCCACAATATATGAAACATATACATCGTGATTTCTATTATCATCACGTGAGTAAGACGATATTTCTGTAATAGTTCCTACAGTATTTACTTTATTTTTATCATTAAATATATTTAGACTCACAACAAATCCAATTATAACAAATATTGCTCCAACACTAGCAAATAAAATCCATATTAAATTTTCAATTTTATTTTCTTTCAAAATACCATCTCCAGTTTCTTTTTGTTTTAGTTCATTTCTTTAATCACACAGATCTTCTTCAAATTCTAATGAATAATCGCCAATATAAATATTTTTGTTACCGTTTATTTTATTACAAGCTATAAAAGTTATATCTTTATCTTTTGATTTATATACCTTTGTTCCACCATCTCTATATGTTTGAACTTGATCTAATTTATCCGTAATGTGTTTTATTCCATCATCAAAAGTTTGAAAGGTAGTTGATAAATAATTTTTTAAAGTGACGTTATTTTCTTGTTCTTTGATATAAAATTCTCCAATATTTCCTGCTAAATAGATTTTTCTATCCTTGTTTTCATAATAAATATTAAATCTAATATCATTATGAATTTCTGGTTTATATAAATAGAAATCAAATTTTTCTGTCTTATTGTCTTTTAAAGAACAAGCAAATTTTACATCTTTCCAAGTTGTAAGGTTTTCCTTATTACAATGATAATGATTCACAAATAATCCTTTATCTATATAATAGTTTTCTCCATTTAAATTTTCTCTTATTTTTAATAATGGACTCCTATTAAAAATTTTGGCTTGTATTGTATCTAGTATAATCATTCCTACTAAAACACATAGAAAAATTAAAGTCATTTTTAAACCTTTTTTCATAATTTTTTCATTCCTTGTTTCAATGATATTATACCATCATTTTAAAATAAGTTTATTATTTCCAAAAAATAATTTATCATCTTTACATATTTTCTAATCTTTTTTTTATTATAAAACTAAAATGACACGAAAAGTCTGTATATTTACATCTCCAGATGCACTAGCAAAAGCAAATACTCCTGTAGCAGATCCATCTCCTTTGTATCCACCTCTCACTACCCAAGGCTCATTTATATAAGCAAGTTCTGCATCTTCTCCATTCCAACTACTAATATTTCTCAAATGTTTTTGACCATAATCATACGTTATAGAATAAAATGGACCAAGCTCTTTTGTGGCATCACCCACGATTCCACGTTGATAATCATATAAAGAGGAAGAATACTGATATAAATCATAATATTTACTATCTGGCCATTCATATCCATTTGTTTTTATTCCAGAACCATCTGCATACGCTCCATTAAATCCTGAATTGTCACTAGAACTATATCCACTTGTAGGAAAATTTGAATTTAAGCTATCCATTGCTCCCATCGTAAATTCCCATGCCCCACCTGCCATATCATAAATACCAGAATAATTTCCTGTGGTACTTGCTACGACACTTAAAGGATTATTATAATTTACACTGTAACTTCCATCTTGATTTGGTTCTACATTTTCACTTTTGTTACATTCTTCATTGCTTCCTGTCCAACCACATGATGGTAAAAAATTAGCCGAAAAGCCTGTGATATTATATCCATTATTATTGATTCGTACTTTTTCACAAGTTCCATTTGTACATCTTCCATATTGAGACTGTGTTAAATATGTGATCGCTCCCCATTCCATATTTTTTATCATATGAGAATCAAGTTCACGTTGATATTCATAACTTGTATAAAAAGCATTCGCTACTTGTATTCTTCGCCAACTATAGACATTTGGTTTTATGATTAATTTTTCTGAATTTTTTTCATTTACTTCTGCTTCTGTTATAGTTTTGGCTCCAATATACCCACTTTCAAATTTTCCTACCCATATGCCGTTACTATTGAAACTTGTAAACGCAGGATGTGTAAGCCAACTTCCTTTTGTATTTCCTTTACTTGGATTTACATCTTTGGTTTCAAATGTAATTTGAATTGGTGTATTTTTTTCTAAATTTGTTATTGTATCATTATTTGCTACTATTCCTAAATCTTTTTCAATTCCAGAATATTGATCAGGATTTTCAGAAAATAATTGATATTTGTATCTTGGAATCCATACAAAGTAAGATTCAATATTATCTTCAGGTATGACTTCATTTGGTTGATATTCTTTTTTCGTAAAATCTACATATTTAAGTAAACCTTCACCATTCGTTATTTTAAAATTTTCATTGGATATTTCATTTATTTCTTCTTCACTAATAGCTCGATTAAATATGGCTGCATCATATGCGTTCATTTTTGCATAATGAATTGCTCCATCTTTTTCTAAATCTGTTCCAAGAGTGATAGCATTTCCTGTTTGAAATCTAATTCCTCCTTCAAATGAAGCTACATTTTCTCCATCTAAATACATTTTTCCTTGACCATCCTTATAAGTAGCTATAGCCGTATAAACTTTGCCTTTCATT
This sequence comes from uncultured Bacilli bacterium, assembly GCA_947626215.1. Classification (GTDB taxonomy): domain Bacteria; phylum Bacillota_I; class Bacilli_A; order RF39; family UBA660; genus Ventrenecus. Next base: position 3,054 of record CANQRJ010000079.1, on the reverse strand, counting down.
AATGAAGTACCATTATTCATGGAATGACATCTTCCGTCACTAAAGCACATATGATATTGTAATACATTATTTGAAACAATATATATTCCTCCACCACTAGTATTACCTTCCCAGTCTCCTAAAAGTGCAAAATTTTCTCCAGTATGATTTTCATTTAATTTAAATTTAATAGCCCAAGTTACTCCATTAGGAAATGTTTTATTTTCTAATCCTAAATTCACATAATCGTCTACTCCATCTAAATGAAGGGAATCTTCTTCTAGTATAGGTTCACTATTTATTTTGCCATTTGCTTTTAATAATTCATAACTATTTTCTTTTAATATCACACTGTTTGCCCATTTCTTCTCTTCATATTTATACCAAGGATGATCTTTATTCGTTATGTCTGCTTTTTTTACAATTCCATTTTCTTCAATTGTGATTGGTGTTAACTTTCCATTTCCTAAATCTGGTACGGCTCCATTTAATATACTTTCTTCATATCCATCTATAAATTTTAAGTGACATTTGGTTGGACTTTCTTTGATATTTTTTATACTTGCTTCCCAACTATGGGCATTCCAAGATATATTTGTTCCATTTTCACAATAACTATGATAAGAATCAAATATTTTTCCACTTTCTTTTGTTGGTACTTCTTTTACTAAAACATCATTAATATAAAAATTAAAAGAAATATCTCCTTTACTTTGAACGACTCCATTAATGATATCAAATTCATCATTCGTTTCAAAGATAGCAAATGTTCTATATAGAACGACTCCTCCAACAAGTAAGATACAAGCTATAGTAAACAATATAATTCCTATTTTCTTTTTATCACTCTCTTTAAATTTTTTTAGTTTCATTTAAAAAATCACCCTATTCTATAAAATGATTTTGTCATACAACTTTCGTTAGCAATTGACAATTTTATTTTAATTAGGCATTAGCACAATTCGAAATGTATCACAATTATAAGCACTCCCATAGGCATTATCAAAAGCACTTATTCCAAATTCACTTCCTCCTGAATAATCTCCTCCTCGTTCAAAATATGGTGAATCACGATTTACAAAATAAGCTCGATCTGCAAACCAACTACTAAGACGTCTTGTAGGCTTCATATTATAATCATATGTTACTTCATAATAGGGTCCAAGTTCTTTTGTCGCGTCTCCTAAGTAACCTCTTTGAAATTGTTTATTATCTCCATTATTATCATACAAATCATAATATTTACTAGTAGGAAAAGAATAACCATTATTAAAACTCGTTGTACTTTTTTGATCACAAGTGGGGCAACTATAATCTCCATTAAAATATGAATGATATTGTTCATTTCTTCCACTTGAAGGAGTATTATTTAAAGATTTCATAATACCCATTACATATTCCCAAGAACCACCTGCCATATCATAAATACCCGTATAATTTCCTGTTGTACTTGCTACTTGACTACTTGGATTTTTGTAATTCCATCCATTATCTCCATCTGTATTCAAAAGTATACCCACATCATATTTATTACATTCTTCATTGGAATTGGTAAGACCACAAGACGGTTCAAAATTTGCCGAATAACCTGTAATAAAATTAGAATTATTATTATTTCTTACTTCTTCACAGCTTCCATTATTACATCTTCCATATTTAGAATATGCTAAATAAGTGATAGCTCCCCATTCCATATTTTTCATCATATGACTATCTAGGCTTCGCATATATTCAAAACTAGTATAGAAGGCATTGGCCACTTGTATATTTCTCCAACTATACACATTGGGTTTGATTATAATCTTACTTGAATCTTTTATATTTTGTTGAGCATTCGTCATTGTCCAACCTTCTGTATTTGTGATTAAACTATTTATGTTTTCATTTTGATTATATCCTGTTTCAAATTTTCCAACCCACATCCCATTGCTATTAAAACTTGCAAATGCAGGATGACTTAGCCATCCATTTTGTGTATTTTCTGTTATTCTTGTTGTATTTTTATCTTCAAATATGATTTCAAAAGGACTATTTGCTCCAGTATTTGGAACTGTACTATTGTTTTTTACACTTCCTTTTGAAATCAAAGTATTATAATCTACATAGGTACTTTCATTTTCTTTTAATTGATAACGGTATCTTGGAATCCACACAAAATAACTTTCTATATTTTCTTCTTTGATTTCTTCATTATTTTTATATTCTTTTGTTTTATCGATTAATATGACTGCATTCGCCCATCTCTTATTTTGATAACTATACCATTCACTACTTAGATCTGCTTTTCTTACTACTCCATTATCTATTGTTACTGGAACTAAATCTCCTTTGATTTCTGGGAGTGCTCCATTTAATATTTTTTCTCCATATTCTTTTTTAAAGTATAGAATGCAATTACTTTTTGTATTTTTTAAATTGCTTATTTTAGCATTCCAATTGGAATAATTCCAAGATATGGTGACTCCATTCGTGCATGAACTATTTTCCGTATCAAATGTATATCCTTCTTTACTTGGTATTGTATTTTGTTTTGCTCCCTCTACTACATATGCAAAAGTCACTTCTGAATCATTTGTTTCCTTTATATAATTGTTCTCTTTTTGTCTTAAAGGAAAAATTAAAATAAGAAGAAAACAAATCATTACTATACTTAATATAATTTTTCCATTTTGTTTTTTTCTTTTCATTTAAAAAATCACCATAGTTCCTACTATAGTGATTTTATCATACAACCCCCCCCCCGTCGTCAATTGACACTCAGGAAATTAAGAAGCTAATTCTAATCGTAACTTCTCAATTTTTTCTTTTTCTAAGCCTGTACTTCTTGAAATAAGAGATATGGGTATATTTTCTTTGATTAAATTTCTAGCAATTTCTTCATTTCGTACACTTTTTCCAATTGCAATTCCTTCACTTTTACCAATTTTTTCTCCTTTTCCAATTCCTCGGTTATAGGCAAGTCTTTTTTCCCACATGTCATGATCAAAATCTTCTCGTCTTAGTCCTGCACTTAATCTTCTTTCAATTTCTTTATTCATTTCTTTGTAAACTCCTTTCCTTTTTTCATATGCTTTT